>NZ_JAGWCS010000004.1:0-85062 GCF_020657705.1 Clostridioides sp. ZZV15-6598
ATACATCTGCACTTGAAAAATTATTATCATAATCTATAGCAAACCTATTTTCTTTAGATTTATATGGATACATTATCTTTTTTCTTTCGAAAAAAAGCTTTTCTCTACCCCATTGAAGTTCATACCACTTTCTTATTCCGCTTTTACATTCTCTTCTATTTTCTAATTTTGTCTTATATACACCTATAATTTCATCAAGTATTTTATTATTTTTAACCTCATCATCTATATCATTTGAGTATATTAGTTTATATTCACTTTTCTCTACTACATACTTGTTTATATTTTTGCTTTTTATCCAATCTTTTAAAAGCTTCTCATCTACAAGATTTAATTTTGAATCCCCTTCACTTAAAATAAATGCTTTATCACATCCTGTAATTATACCCTGAAAGCTTACAGCTATGTCTTCTAGGCTATATTTACATTTTTCTTGTATTTTATTATAAAAAGATTCATTGTCCTTATTTACAATTATCCATTCATCAGAAAGCAAGTTTTGATTTATATTAAAATATTCAAATTTACTACTGTTTAAAAGTTCTTCTAATGTTTCAAATTTATTTATAGATACATCTTCATTCTTTATTCTAAATATATCTATAGGCGTATCATTTAATTTTTTTTTATTAAAAGTAAGGATGCAACTAGAAACACCTATGTTTTTAAATATATTTGCACCTAAAAAATCTACTATTTCCATAATATTAACATTTGACTTAATATACTCTCTCAAATCTTTTCCTGACAAACTTTCTAAGAAATATCTTGGAGTTATAACACTTCCTGTTCCTCCACATTTTAAGATATCTATAATCTTTTTATAGAAACAAAAATATAAGTCAGCTTTATCTTTATAAACTTCACTGTATTTTTCTAAAAGAAATTTTTTATATTTCTTTTCAAGTTTTTTATGTCCAATATATGGAGGATTACCGACTATGTAATCAAACTTATATCGCCAGTTTTTCTTTAGACTATCACAACAAAATAGGTTAATTTTAATATCTTCATCTTTTAAATCATTTGTTGTCTTTTTGTTTTTTAAGCTATCTTTTAGTATATTTATAGCGTTTTCATCAATATCAGCACCATATATACAATGGTTTAATATATGATTGTGTATATTATCAATCTTCCAATAATTTTCATCGTATTTATTTTTTAATTCATAAATATTTTTTTCAAATAAGTCATATAAAATATCATATACTTCTAAAAGAAAGTTTCCACATCCACAAGATATGTCAAGAATTCTCGGATATGGATTTTTAATTATATCGTGATTTCTCAAGGTTTTTTTAACAATATAATCGACAATGATTTTAGGTGTATAGTATATTCCACCTGCTTTTTTAGTATCTACATCTAAGCTATTCTCATACTCTTTAGATAATAGAAAGTTATCTTGAGATATATCATCCATAACTGAAAACCTCCAACTATTAGCTAAGCTAAAAATTTATTATTCTAATATCTGTCTTATAGATTTTCTTGATAAAAGTTTATAGATTTCTTTTTCTATCTCTAGTAATTCCTGATTTACCTTGCAACCTTTTAAACAATTACTACAATTAGATACATACCTAGTACATTTATTTATATATATTTTCCCATCAATTATTTCTACAATCGTTCTCAAACTTATTGTATCCAATGATACATTTAACATGTATTTCTTTCCATCTTCTTTATTAAAAGTAAGTAAATTATTTGCACAAAGTTTTCTAAGTAGTTTATATAATGTTAATATTGGTATATCTTCATTTTTTAATATTGTTTTGACATCTATTGGATTATTTTCTCCATTATTAAATATAGCTCTTACAATTCTTATTGCATAATCTACGTCTTCTGAAATCATTATTCCACCTCCTCAACTGCCATATATTCTTTCAAAAGACTCTCTTCTAAACTTATATTACTTCTTTCAGTAAGAAGTTCCTTGTAACTACATTCATCTATTGGTTTAGAAAATACATAACCTTGTATAAAATTACACCCCATATTATTTAAAACTTTAACTTGTTCCATATCCTCTACACCTTCACATATAACAGTTAAATTTAAATCGTGCGAAAGATTCACAATGGCTTTTATCATAACCTTTGTTTTTGAGTTAGTCACTATGTCTAGTATAAGTGACCTATCAATTTTTATAACATCTACTGGTATCCCCTTAAGGTTGATAAAATTTGAGTTGCCTATGCCAAAGTCATCCAATGATATATTCATACCTAAAGATTTAATTTCATAAAGTCTCTCACTAATAAATTTTACATCATTTAAAGCTGTTGTTTCTGTTATTTCTATTTCTACAAGTTTTCTAGGAACATTGTATGTATCAAACATCAACTTAAAAAAATCTACTAAATCATTCTTATAAAGTTCTACTCTAGATAAATTTATTGAAACTGGTAAAACATTTATCCCTTCTGAAATCCATTTATCAATAGTAATAAAAACTTCTTCAATCACCCATCTACCAATATTATTTATCAAACCACTTTTCTCAGCTATAGGTATAAAATTATTTGGAGCAACCATACCTAAAGTTGGATGAATCCATCTTATTAATGCTTCTGAACCTATAATTTTATTTGTACTTGAATCAAATTTAGGCTGGTAGTGAATTATGAACTCTTTGTTTTTAATAGCTAAAAATAAATCTTGTTCTATTTTCATAAGTGATTTTATTTCTTTTTCCATAGCAACATCAAATTCCACATATTCTATATGCTTTAATCCTTTTGATTTAATTCTTGCCATATCAGCATTATCTATAGCTTTTTTTATGTCAATTTCATCATTATTAAATTTATAAATACCAATAGAGGCTTCAATGTTTATATTCATTTTAAAACTGTCAATTTGGCTTAATGTCACAATTTTATTTTTAATAAGGTTTGCCAAGTTAGGAATCTTTTCATCTCTATCTTCAAGTTTTATTATTAATACAAAGACATCGCTTTTTAACTTTCCATAAATAGCTTCATTTCCAAAATAATTTTTTAAGTTATTTGAGATATTGTCTAATACTTCATCCCCTAGCTTATAACCATATACCTCATTTATAAGTTTAAGTCTACATAAATCGAAACATACTAACACGCAATCTTCTCTCTTATTAGAAAATATATAACTTTGAATATGTTCTAAAAAGTTTTCATCCTTAGTAATAGTTATGAATTTATCTGTATTATTTGTGATATCTAAATTAATTTCATCTTCGTATATCCTAACTCTAAGATATGAAATAAACATACTTATAGCAAACAATATTAACAAAAGTAAAATTTGACTCTTAATATCTATTCCAATATGTTTTGTAAGTAAAACGATTCCCAAAACTCCAATTATAATAAAAACTATTTTATTTAACCAACAAATTTTCATTATACTTTTTTTATTCATATAAATTCCCCTATATTATTTTTAAATTATTTTACGAGCAAACTTTTTCTATATTAATTATAAATCACAATTGCTAGTAAATCAATGTAACTTAAAATTACATATAAATAAGTCTATTCTTACGATTTTATTTTTCTATATTTTACAAATATCAATTAATTTAGACAAAAAAAACCATGAAATCAGACATACATGAAATAGTCTGTAATTTCATAGTTTTTGAATCTAAATAGTATTTTTAGTATAAAGTCACACTTTTTTTAGTATAAAGCAATACTTTTAATATAATTCTCACATTTACAATTTAATTTTTACATTAATATAATAATTAAATTATAATAATTATATTATTTACTTATTTCCCTTAGAATCCAAATATGAAAGTATACCTTGAACAATTCCCTCTGTAAGTTGCTCTTGATATTTCTCATTTATTATTTTTTGCTCTTCTGAAGGCGTTGTTAAAAAACCACACTCTATTAATATAGCTGGCATATTTGATTCTCTAAGTACTTCAAAATTATTTTCAATTATTCCTCTATCCCTTACTTTAACATAAGATGCTATTGTACTTTGAACTGTTTGTGCAAGTTCTTTTGATCCATCTGTAGCTTTATTTCTATACCATGTTTCAATGCCTGTTGCTGTATTTCCATTTTTTTCTGCATTTAAGTGTATAGAGACAAGTACATCCGCAGAGCTATTTTTTGCTAAGTTTACTCTATCCATTAATGATACATATGTATCATCAGTTCTAGATACAACTACTTGAATGTCCTTTTGCTTAGCTAATTTATTTGCTAATTTCTTTGAAATTTGTAAAGTGAGGTCTTTTTCATATCTGTTACTAGTTTTACTTTGAGTTCCTTTATCATTTCCTCCATGACCTGGGTCTATAAATACAGTATATTTTTTGTTTTTATTTTCGTTTTCATCACCAAGGTCAAATTGTTCTGAATCAACTTTTTGTTGTTGATTTGTTTTATTATTTTTATCCATCCCTTTGACCAAAGCTACTACACCTTGAGTAGCCTTAAATGCAATAAATAAAAATAACACTGTAAAGCAAATCAGTAGTACTAACTTTTTTTTATTTATTTTTCTTTTTTTTCTGTTCAGATGGTTGGTATTTTTAGATTTGTTTCTTGAATTATTGTTATTATTGCTTTTCGACATTTCTTCACCCTTCTTGGTATAGATTTTTACATTTTTTCATATTATTAGTGTTATTTTACCACCAAGAAGTTTTTTTTTCAATAATTTAAAATACTCTACAATCTAAAAACTGAAATTTCTTAATTATCCGCCTAAAGTAACATCTTGTGTATCATACCAGCTAAAGGCATCTTTTATATCATTACCTTTGAAATCTGGCCAATAATTATCTATAACATAAAAGTCTGCATAAATTGATTGCACAGGCAAAAAACCGCTTAATCTACGTCTTCCACCCCATCTAATTATCAAATCCAGCCTTGACACATCAAATGACTGTATGTAATCCTGTATGTTATTCTTATTTACGTTTTCTACTCCTGATATATTGTTTAAATCCCAATACCATCCATAATTTACCAGTAAATTTGCTCTTATCTGCCCATCTTTAGCTTGAATTCGATTTGTATATGGTAATAATTCTTTTGGGAACATTGGAGATTTTGTGTTTCCAACAACTAGTAAAGCTGCACCTTCTTCTATTAGTATATTTGCTGCATCAATACATGCTTTTGTAAACGCTTTCGTCTGCACTGATGGACGTCTTGTATTATCAGTTGTAAATCCATAAAAAGTTACTTCTTCACAACCTAAATCTCTACATAATCTATAAGATTCTAGTCCAGGATCTATTCCACTCTCATATCCTCTATCCTTTGTCATTCCATTTTGACTTGCCCACCTTCTGTTTCCATCTGGGATAATTCCTACATGTTTTGGTACTCTCATTTCTAATCACCTCTTAATAGGTATTATTATCAAATTCTTACATTATTAATCAAAACTGTAACATTAAATACATTTATTTTTATATAATTATGTAGTAAACTAAATTAAGATAGAGTTAAAAAAACTTGGAGGTTTCTCATGAAAAAAATTTTAATGTTGTTTTTTTCAATAATCTTATCCTTTGGAATGGTTAGTTGTTCTTCAAGTAGCGATTATAAAAACGTTTCCACATCAAAAATTGAAAAAGCATTAAAATCTTCTGATTTGCTTATAAAAGAATCAAAAATTTTTGATGCAAAAGAATTTAATTATTTTAATGATGTGGAAGAAGACATTACACAAGGTTTTGTAATCAATTCTTCTGAAAAATTATATCTAGAAGATATCATTGTCATAAAAACTGATGATGTAAATAAAATCTATAAAACTCTAGAAAATTATAAAAGAGACATGATTCAAGCACCTTTTGGAGAAGGACATGGAGAAAAAGGCAATTCTGAAATAGCAAACAATACTATCGTTGAAAAAGCAGGTAAATATGTTTATTTGATTTCCGCTGAAAATGCATCTCAAATAGAGGACAAAATATTGAGCATCATAAAAAAATAAATATCTTTTATTGATGTTTATTAAATATCAATGTAATTTTTATATAAATAAATTTATTTTATTAAAAATTACATTGATATTTTTTGTTTATTCAATTAGTATCATTTAACTCTCTTTTATATTTTTCTTTTTTCCTAAAACTAAACTTATTAATATCAAACTGACCATAATTACAGTCAATACCAAATATGTCATCCATGCTAACGTATATCCACCAGACATATCATATAGTTTTCCTGTAACAGCTGAACCTAAAGCTGCTCCCAATAAAACCACTGCATTTACTACACCAACTATTGTTGAATAATCTTTCTTGCCAAATATCTCTGATGTGATAAGAGCAGGTACAATAGTTCCCATGCAGTTTCCAATTCCCCAACATATAATAAATACTATTATAGCTGGATACTTACTAGCAAATAATAGAGCCAATACCCCTAAAAATACCTGCAACCCAACAAATATAACACCTTTCTCACATCCAATTTTATCAAATATATAACCCAGAAGTATTTTACCTAATATAACTACTCCCATGTTTATAGAGATAACACTCGCTGCAAAAGTTGGAGAATACCCTATATCAGTTAAATAGGATGCAATATGCATTTGTACTCCCATAGCTATTATTGTAATCAGAATTAACCCTACAACCATAATCCAAAATATTTTAGTTTTTATAGCTTCTCCAAGCATAACTCCTTTTGCAGAAGTATCTAAAACACTTTTAGAAGAATTCTCATATCCATATGGCAACAAACCTTTATCACTTGGTTTTTCAGACATAAATATCAAAACTATCGGTATAGTAGTTACTAATATTATTATCCCTAATACTAGATATGATTGTCTCCAACCATAATTTAAGATTATATAATTAGCCACAGGATTGAATATCATACCTCCTACTCCACTTCCCATAAAAGTTAGACCTAGTGCTAGACCTCTTTTTTCTACAAACCAATTACTTATTATTATTGATAGAGGAGTTAGAGTTGTCATACCTAGCCCCAATCCTGAAAATACACTCATCAAATAAAAAACATATATACTATTTGCATATGAATATCCTATATAACCAATTCCTGCTAATACACATCCTACAAGCATTATATTTTTTATTTTAAATTTTTTTGCTAATTTCCCCATAAAAAGTGCTATTACCATAGTAGACAAAGCAATTACTGTATAATAAAGAGAAAACTCAGACCTAGAAAAACCTAGGTCTTCTGTTACAGGTTTTATAAATAAACTTGCACAATTGTTTACTATTCCATAAACAGATATCATTAATATTAAGCCAGCAAATACAACTAACCACCCTTTAAAAAATCCTTTTCCTGATTTAGATATGTTACTTGATTCCATCTTTTTCCCTCCAATTTTAATAAATTTAAAATCAATTTATTCTTTAAATCATAATTTTCTTCTTAAAATAAAGATTATACTAATGGTTTGTAATTGAACCCATCTAAAGATTTTGTAAACTCTTCTTTTGATTTTTCAAGTTTTTCTTCGTCAATAAGAATATCATATACAGAACAAGCAATAACCTTTGCAGCACTCAACATCGCCTCAAAGCCTATATTAGAACCAGATGCTGAACAAGCCTGCCAGGTATGAGCTGCTGTACCAATAGGCCATGCTGCCATAGCAAATTGTGCAGTTGGAACCATATAACTTATATCTCCTACATCGGTTGAACCAGACACATTTTTGTATTTATAATCTTCTGAATCGACAATATCATCATGTAAATACTTTTCTATTATATTAGGATTTCCTTGAAATGAGATTGCTACATTTCGTCTTTCTTCTTTTGTAATTGTATCTGCCAATTTATGAGCAAAATCTAGGTCTTCTGTTTTGAAATCGGGAGCACCTACTAATCTCATATTCTCAGATACAATATCTGTCAAACTTTGATTAGGCAAATAATCGTACAACGCATCTATAACTTCATACTCCATATCTGTTTCTGTCATCATAGCTGCTCCTTTTGCTACTTTGACTAATCTATCAAGTGTACTCTTTACATCTGATGCCTTTTTACCCCTTAAAAAATACCAACTTTCCGCAAAACCAGGAACTATATTTGGTCTTTCTCCCCCATTAGTTATGACATAGTGCATACGTATAGAGTCCAGTATATGTTCTCTTAGATAATTAGCACCTACATTCATAAGTTCAACAGCATCAAGAGCGCTTCTACCAGTGTGTGGAGATTGAGCTGCATGAGAAGTTATTCCTTTAAATCTAAATTTCATTGAGAAGTTTGACAAACTAGTTGGTCTCCAAGGGCTATTTACATCAAATGGATGCCAACTAAATGCACAGTCAATATCTCTAAAACATCCTTTCTTATACATATTGCACTTGCCTACACCTTTTTCTTCTGCTGGACATCCAAAATATTTTATTGTACCTTTGATATTATTATTTTCCATAACTTCTTTTAATGCTACTGCTGCTCCTACTCCCCCTACTCCTAGTAAGTTGTGTCCACATCCATGACCTGGAGCAGATTCATATATAGCTTCTTTAGTTAAAGATACTTTCTGAGATAGTCCTGGTAAAGCATCATACTCTCCTAGTATTCCTATTACAGGACTACCTTCTCCGAACTCTGCTACAAATGCAGTGTCAATTCCTTGAACAGTATTCACTTTAAATCCATTTTCTTCTAGATATTTCTTTTGTACACCGCTTGCAAAATACTCTTCATATGAAGTCTCTGGCTTTTCCCAGATTTCTCTTGCCATATCTACTAGATCTTTTTTATTCTTATCAATACAATTAATTAAATCATTTTTCATATATAACATCTCCTTGTCATAGTTAAATTTTATTTGTGACTTACTATATAAGCAACGATTATGCCAAGTACATGAATTTTATTTCAATAAACTTTGTAGATATTGTAAACACTATAATTCTAAATTTTAATTATATGTACAACAAAAAAATAAATGGGATATCATTAAATTGATATCCCATTTATTTTCTATTTATAAGTTTTCATTAACCCATTTCTTGCCTTTTTCTTCAAGATGGCTCCCATTTCTCCCAATACTTTTACCTATGTATCCTTCTAACTCTAAAAAATTCATAATTACTCTAACATTATGCTCACTTGAATTTATATTATTTGATTCTAATTTTTTTACTATATTTCTTCTACCACACTTTTCTTTATACAAAATTCTCATAATCTCACAGGCTACAATACTATCTTGATGAGTTAAATTTTCAAAATATATTTTAGTATCTTCTTGTACAATGTTAGTATCTTCGCTAGTATCTTCAAAATTTGCATCATCTATCATATTAGCCTCATCTAATCTGTTTAGATTATTTTTAGACATATTTAGATTATTTTCAGATATATTCAAAGTAAGTTCTTTATCTTCGATATATTTACTTTGATAAAAGTCTTTGTATATCATAGGTAAATCATCTATAGTGAGCAGTTCGCCACCAAAATTTCCAATATATTCAATGCAATTCTTTAACTCTCGTACATTCCCATCCCACTTATATTCATACAAAAACTTTTTCAATTTACTATCTAGCTTTTTATATTGATATCCCATGTTCTCTAGAAAATAATTACACAGTACTGATATATCTTCTTTACGTTCTTCAAGTGTAGGTATACTCAATATACAGGTGCTAAGCCTGTAAAACAAATCTTTTCTAAAGTTCTTAGAATTTCTAAGTTCATCTATAGTCTTATTGGTAGCGGCAATTACCCTTATATCCAATCTAATTTTTTCATACCCACCAATCTTAACTATTTCCTTCTCTTGTAATACTCTTAAAAGTTTTACTTGAAATAGCTGACTTGTATCTCCTATTTCATCTAAAAATATAGTTCCACCATTAGCTATTTCAAATAGACCTTTTTTACCTTGAGACCTAGCACCTGTAAAACTTCCACTTTCATACCCAAACAATTCACTCTCAAGCAACTCATCTGGTATCGCTGCGCAATTTATTGAAATAAAAGGTCTATTACTTTTATTTGAATAATTATGAATAGAATGAGCGTATAACTCTTTTCCTGTTCCAGTTTGACCCAATATTAAAACTGTTGAATCTGTTTTAGAGTATTTTTTAGCATATTCTATAACTTCTTTATTCTTTTGAGAGTTTCCTACTATATCATTGAATGTATACTTGGCTAAATAAGATTTATTTATCTTTCCAGTATTACCTTTATATGCATCAAATACTTCATCTATAAATATAGACTCTTGATAATTCTTACCCATAAAATCTATATTGTTTTTACTTACTATAAATTCTTTATTTAAAGTTTTATCTGAATAATATATATTTTTCTTGAGATTTGTATATTTAAATAAGTTGTATATGTTTAGTAATGATTTACTTTCGCTTAAATCTTTACCTAAATTACTTTCTTTTATATTAAGTAATCTTCTTGCATAGTCATTATATAGTTCTATAGTTTTATCTTGATTTAAAATTATCATCCCTATTGGTATTGAATTAATTAAATGATGTACTCTATTCTTATACATCAAATCTTTCATAATGGCTTTAATATCAATGTCATCTTCACTATATACATTATCTTTTACTACTTCTAACTTAGATGCTACTTCTCTTTGGTCTATTTCTAGTTTTTTCAATATTTCTAAATAAGCATTATATACTATTTCTCTCCAACCAATATCAATAAAGTTTGTAATAAAATCTGGAGTATAAAAGTTTTCACCCAGATAAATAGCAGTATCCACATTTTCTATATGTACTCCAAATAACTCTTTATGGTATGGTATAAATTCAACATGATTTATTCCTAATTTTTTCAATATAGTTATACATTCTATAGCATATATCCATTCAGGTGTTATAATAAGTACCCTTTTTCCCTTTGGAATTTGTTTCAACTTTTCTATGGACTTTTTTGTGTACATTGTCTTTACTAAAACTAATTTTTCTCTACTTTTCTTTACCCATGTATCTATTACATGTTCATCTAAATAGTTCATAGCTACTATAACATCACAATTTGACAAGTTTGAGTCTTCTATATCATAAGTTTCTATTTCTGCAATTTCTCCCAATACTTCTTCAAGCTGTAATTTATATGCTTCCTTTAACTTATCATTTATACCAGCCAAAATAATCTTTTTCATTTAGACCCCCATCATAGATGGCTATCCAATTTTTATGACTTCTTTTATCTTATCTACAACACCATTTTCAGTATTTCTTTTTGCTCTAAATCTAGCAATTTCTTTCAAATACTCATTTGCATTCTCCATGGCATAGCTATGATAAGCACTCTTCATCATTTCCACATCATTCAATTGGTCACCAAATACCATAGTTTCTTCATATTTTATATCTAACATTCTTTGTACTTTTTTTATGGCACTTCCTTTATTTGCTCCTTTTGCAGTTAAATCAAGCCACTCTACCCCAGAAATACATACTTGAGCTCTATCAGAAAACTTATCAAAGTAGATACTATTGTTATGTTCTGCACCTTTGAAGTCAAATATGGCTATCTTTAATATATCACCTTCTACTTTAGTCAAGTCATCTACAATTTTAAACTTTGCATAGTAAGTATTAACCTCTTCTATAAAAGATTCATCTTTGCTCTCTATATAAGCATATTTTTTACCACTCATTACAATTTTTTTCCCTTTTATACTTCTTGTTGTCTCTATAATTTCATTTACTAACTCTTTATCCAAAGGATTTGATAATATTTCTTTTCCTTTATATACTACTAATGTTCCATTTTCTGAGATAAACATCATATCATCTTTTATATCTTCAAATTTTTTTATAAGATTTTGATACTGCCTGCCACTTGCAGCAGAAAACATTATCCCCCTCTCTCTTAACTTTTTAAATACTTTATAAAATTCTGGATTTATTTCGCTCTTTTCATCTAACAAAGTTCCATCTAAGTCTGTTGCTATTAATTTTATCATACATTTCCTCCCCCAAATTATATAATTTATGATTATTTTTTATTAATTTTTATCAGTTTAAATTTTCAATTCCTATTATACACCAAAAATTCTAAATTACAATTTACACCTTTTGTAAGATGATATAACTACATTCAGGAAAATATTTTTTCCAATATATACGCCAATTTATAAAAATTTAAATCTTCATATAATTATATTCCAAGAAAATTAATAGTAACTACACACTTCCTTCTATAAAATATTATAAAAATAATTATATTATGACAAACTTATGCTAATTTATTGTGTTTTTTATTGCTTATATAACAATTTTTTAATATAATTAACTGTGTGTAATTAAAAAATTTAGAAAGTAGGGGATATTATTGTCAGGACTCAAAAAGTTCGTTATATTTCTAGCCCTTTTAGTCATAGCATTTCCTGTTAGTGTATACGGATATGTTTTTACTAAATTGAAAACTATCCAAGATGATAGTATAAATACAGAGGCTCTTAGCAGTAATGACTATAAAAATGAAGAAGATATTACAAATATATTATTATTAGGTACAGATGCAAGACCAGGGGAAGAAGTTTCTCGTTCTGATGCCATGATGATATTAACTATTGATAATAAAAATAAAAGTCTTAAATTAACTTCATTAAATAGAGATACGTATGTCAATATACCAGGACGTGGAGAACAAAAATTAACACATGCTTATGTATATGGTCAAGCTAATTTATTAATAGAAACTATAGAAGAAAATTTCCAACTCGATATACAGAATTATGCTGTAGTTGACTTTTTCTCTTTTATGGATATAGTTGATGCTCTAGGAGGAGTTACTGTTACAGTTGATAAGAGTGAGATAAGAGAATTAAACAAATTTATACCTGAAACTTATAAATGGCATAAAAGCTCTGACAAAGGCTCTCTTGAGTATATAAGAAGTTCAGGTGAGCAAAAACTAAATGGATATCAAACACTTGCATTTTCTCGTATAAGAAAAAATGATAGTACCGATGAGAGAGATAGAAGACAAAGAAGTGTTATACAAAGTTTAATAAATGGTGTTAAGGATTTACCAGTTACCAAATATCCTAATCTAGTTAATACTATACTTCCATACGTTAAAACTAATATGAGTCCTAATGAAATAATTTCTCTAGGAACAAAACTTTTAAGTATTGGAAACTTAGACTTAAAATCCATGGAATTCCCTCTTTCTACTGAAAATGGTAGAAAAATTGGTAGTGCAGGCTATGTAATTCCTTTTGAAGAATATGAATTAGATGCAATGCACGATTTCATATTTGAAGATATTATGGTTGAAGAGTAAAATATTTATTTAAAGTAATAAAAAATCATATACAGAATTTTACAGTAAGTGCATACCTTTCAAGAAGCAAATTATTTTGTAATTGACAGGTGTGTACTTATTTTTATTGTAAAAAATATATATAAATCTTATCTTTCTTTAAAATTTTAATTAATTTTTTACATAATGTACTACACATACTTTTAATTCTATATATAAATTGACAAATTTTCTTATAAATTATATCATTGTCTTTTTTTTGTAACTGAAACAAGTATTGAATATATCTCAATACTTTAATATAATTAAGTGTATGCTATTAAAAAATATACAGGAAAAAGAAGAAAGAAGGGGTACTTTTGTCAAAATTAAAGAAATTTGTTATACTACTGGCTTTCTTGGTAGTAATATTCCCTATAAGCGTCTATGGATATTTTTATTATAAATTATCTACTATTCATGACTCAAGCATAAATAGTGATTTATTAAATAATAATGACCATAAAAATGAAAATGGAATAACTAACATACTACTTATGGGAACAGATGCTAGACCAAATGAAGATTCTTCAAGGTCAGATGCTATGATGATATTAACTATTGATAACAAACACAATGATATCAAACTTACATCATTAGCTCGTGATAGCTATGTAGACATCCCTGGTCATGGTAAACAAAAACTTACTCATGCCTATGCTTATGGACAAGCTGATTTGTTAATACAAACAATTGAAGAGAACTTTAATGTTGATATTCAAAATTATGCTTGTGTTAATTTCGAATCATTTATGTATATAATTGATGCTATTGGTGGCGTTGAAGTTACAATTGAAAAAGGAGAAATAAGTGAATTAAATAAATTTATTCCTGAAACTTATGGTTGGAATAAAAGTGATGATAAAGGTAGCATACAATATATTAGGAAATCTGGAGTACAAACTTTAAAGGGATATCAAGCATTATCTTTTGCACGTATCAGACATAATGATACAGCCTTTGCAAGAGATGGAAGACAAAGAGAGATTATACAAGCTATAATCAAGAAAACAGAAACTTTACCTGTTACTAAATATCCAGGTTTATTAGATGCTGTTCTTCCATATGTTAAAACTAATATGAAGCCTAATGCAATACTTTCTCTAGGAGCTCAAGTTTTAAAAATGGGTGACTTAAATATTAAACAATTTGAATTCCCTATTGATGATGAAATTCATAGTACAGGTGGTATATATGGAAAAGCTGGTTGGGTTCTTAGATTTGACCCAGATACTTTAGATATATTGCATGATTTTATATTTAATGATATAGAATTTAAACAATAATAACAATAAAAAAACATTTAACACAAATATTGTTATTAAATATATAAAAAGAACTATATTACATAATTATTTTCAAGTTATTATCCATACTTGATTATAAAATGTATATAGTTCTTTTTTTACTTTCTACTTTGATTTAATACTTTTTAATTTAACATTTTCCAATTTGATACTTTTATTTTAATTTGCCTTTATAGCGTTTATATATAGTATCTTTATTAAATTCTTACTACTGAACTAAGTTTAATAAACTGTTTAATGCAGTTTGATTTATGCCATCTCCAGCTTCATATACTAAGCTTGTCTTTTTAGGCTCTAGAGCAGTTTTCTGAGCAGATGTTACGCTATTTCCAAGCATAACTACTGGTGATTTTAATTTTGCTGCTAAAGGTCCTGATGTTAATGCATCTACTAACTGATTACTCTTACTTACAAATATTGATGAATATTCAGCATTTGGATAGAATTTCTGTATTACTTTTCCATTTGTTTCTTCTCTATTTTCTCCAGCTATTCTATTTTTAGATACATCATTTGTAATAACTTTATCTAATTTATTTATTACTGAATCAGATATACTTAAATTACCACCTATAAAGTATGCATCTTTTACATTTAAGTCTGATACCCAATTATAGATTTCATCACTTACATTATCTTTTGATACTAATACGATTGGCTGTTTTTCTTCTCCTGCTTTTGAAGCTATAGAAAGAGAATCTGCTTCACCTGTACCACTTGTTATATATAGTTTGTCTACTGGATTAGTCTTTGCTAATTCTTTTGCTATTAAAAGAGATGTGCTATATCTATCTGAGCCACCTACTCTGTTTATTGATACATTTGATAATGTATCTTTTATTTCACTTTCAACTTTATCTCCAATAGAATTATTTCCTCCTATTAAGACAACTTTGCTTGGATTAAGTCTTTTTATTTCATTTTTAGTAGATGTTGGTATATCACCCTTATTTACTAATAATATAGGTGCATCATTTGCAGTAGCAAGTGGAGTTGATGTTATACCATCGACTATAGAATATCCATTTACTAATACTACTGTATCTGAATTTGTAGCCCATCCTTTTTTGCTTATTGCAACTGCTGTATCATATCTTTCAGCACCTCTTAATTTTTCCACCTTGACATTAGATGGTGGAGTCACTGGTTGTTCATTACTACCAGAGTACAAGCTCTTTAAATCATTTTGTATAGATGTACTATTTGCTATATCTTTAGCTGAAAAATACATACTACCTTTTATTTCACTATATTTTCTATTTAATGTTACTTGCTTCACTATTTCTTTTGCTATGTTTTGCCCATTATAACTTGATTGCCCTTGCTTATATATACCTTGTCCTATGTATAAGTCTACATTTGTTCCTTTTACTTCATTTGCCCACCATGAAACTAATTTAGAGTAGTCTGCGGCTTTAAGACCAATTGGCCAGTAAAGTTGTGGAACTACATAATCAACTAATCCTTGTTTTATCCATGCTCTTGTATCTGCATATGTACCTACATAGCTTTCATTACCTGATGTATCTGAACCTGTTGGGTCACTACTCTTGTTTCTCCATATTCCAGCTGGACTCACACCAAATACAACTTCAGGCTTTATACTCTTTATAGATGCCTTTACATCTCTAAGTAAAGTATTTACATTTTCTCTTCTCCAATTGTCTTTGTTCTGTCCTTGTCCATATTTTTGATATGTAGCAGTATCATTGAAGCTTACTCCTGGATAGAAATAATCATCAAAATGAACACCATCTATATCATAATTTTGAACTACCTCTGCTATACTATCAACTATGTACTTTCTAACTTCTGGTAGACCTGGGTCATAGTAATACTTATTTCCATGTTTAATTACCCAGCTTGGGTTTTTCTTTGCTGGATGGTTTGCTGGCAATTTATCTATGCTCTCATCTGCCATAGTTATTCTGTATGGATTAAACCATGCATGGAATTCCATTCCTCTTTTGTGTGCTTCTTCTATTAAAAATGGTAATGGGTCATATCCAGGGTCTTTACCTTGAGTACCTGTAAGATATTCAGACCATGGATTTATATTTGATTTATATAAAGCATCTGATTTTGGTCTTACTTGAACCACTGCTGTGTTTATTCCTGAACTTTTTAATTTGTCTAATAAGTCTGTGTATTCCTTTTTTTGCTTGGCTTCATTATTTTTAGTCTTAGGCCAATCTAAGTTATAAACTGTAGATATCCAAGCAGCTCTCATTTCCTTATCATTTGACGAATCAGCAAATGAACTTACACTACACATTGTAAGTGTCATTACCAACGATAATAGTAATATACTTATTTTTTTCATTTCATCCCCCTTAATTTCTTAAATTTATTTTTTTCTACAATATACTCCTTACTAAGTATATCTAAAATTCATATTATCTGTCAAATATTGAATAATATAGTTAATATTTATATTTAATATTTGATTATAATATGAAATAATTTATTATAAAAAAAACAGCAAAGAAATTTATCTTCTTTGCTGTTTTTATAACGTTCATCACTATTTTAATATTAATTAATACTTCACTCTCTATGTAAAACATTAAACATAACTGTATTTAATGTTAATATTCAATCCTATGTAAATTAAATCTATTATTATTGTAAAACACGTGTAGCAGTTATAAGTCTTCTAGCATAATTAGTTCCTGGAGCCATACTAGTAACTTTTACTACATCTCCTGTTTGTGGTGAATGTATAAACTTAGAATCTCCTATATACAACCCAACATGATTTATTGAACCACCTGAACCAAAGAAAACTAAATCTCCTGCTTTTAATTCTGCTCTAGATACTTTTTTTCCTACTGTTGCTTGTGATCTTGATACTCTTGGTAAATTAACTCCTGCTCCATTTTTGTAAACATAAGAAGTGAACCCAGAACAATCAAAAGAGTTTGGTCCAGTTGCTCCCCATCTATATGGCTTACCTTGTTGCTTAAATGCTAAGTTTAAAACATTTTGTACCTTTGCGTCTACATTTCCACCTTCAATAGTTAAATAATCTCCATTTACCCATCCTGTAACATTGTCAACTGTTTTTATTTTTATCCATCCATTTGAATGTAATTCTAAAACTTCAACTTTGTCACCTGTGTTTATCTTTCCTACTACTGCATCATTTGCACTAGCTCCACTTCTCATGTTTAAGAAATCACATTGATCTACTGTCGCAGTCATAGGTGAATTAGATAACTCTGCTGCACTAGCTGTTATTGCTCCTGCCTCCACTGTAACAACTCCTGCTATTAACACCATCGCTATAAATTTTTTCAATATATGTTTTTTATTTTTAATATTCATCATAATCTCAAATACCTAACCCTTTCGAAAATTTAACATTTTGTTCCTTCGTTTCCAATTCCTAATTAACATTCTAACTTACATCAAAATAAATTGCAACCTTTTTTGTAATCTTTTTGTAATCTTTTTGTAATCTTTTGTTTCTTTTTAGTATATATTTGTTTCTTTTTGCTCCCCCTGGTTACAAATTAGAAATATATTCTACTTCTCTCGAGTTGTTGCAATTTCTTTGATATTAGCATCTTCTGGTTTAATGTAAGTTGGTACTAATTTTCTCATGACACTATCTATTTTTTCAGTTTCTTCATTGTTTGTAATTTCTTTTAAAAGTTTTAAGTATTTTGTTATTTTTTCTCTATCAACATCTATTGGCCTACCAATAAAAATCTTTTTATGCTCTGTATCTAACAGACCTTCTTCTGACATAAGAAGTTCTTCATACAGTTTTTCTCCTGGTCTAAGACCAGAAAATTCAATTTTTATATCAACATCTGGTTCAAACCCACTAAATTTAATTAAATTTTTTGCTAAATCCAATATCTTTACAGGCTCTCCCATATCAAGTACAAATACTTCGCCACCTTTAGCCATAGCTCCAGCTTGTATAACAAGCCCTACAGCCTCTGGTATTGTCATAAAATATCTAATAATATCTGGATGTGTAACAGTTACTGGTCCACCATCTTCAATTTGCTTCTTAAAAAGTGGAATTACACTTCCATTACTTCCAAGTACATTTCCAAATCTAACTGCAACAAACTCAGTCTGACTTTCATCATTCATTGTCTGTATAATCATCTCGGCTGCTCTTTTAGTAGCTCCCATTATATTTGTAGGATTTACAGCTTTATCTGTAGATATAAGGACAAACTTCTTAGCTCTATATTTTGAAGATAAACCTGCTATATTTAAAGTTCCAAATATATTATTTTTTATAGCTTCACCAGGGCTTGACTCCATAAGAGGAACATGTTTATGCGCTGCTGCATGGAATACCACTTCTGGCTTATATTTATTAAATATTTCATCCATTCTTTTTTCTTCTCTTATTGAAGCTATTATTGCTTTTAAATCCAACTTATTTTTATATTTCCTAAGCAATTCTTGTTGTATTGCATAAGCATTATTTTCATAATTATCAACTATAATAAGCTCTTTAGGATTAAATCCTGCAATCTGTCTGCAAAGCTCTGAACCAATTGAGCCTCCTCCTCCAGTTACAAGGATTACTTTTCCTTCAATATAGTTGCTTATCTCTTTTAAATTTGTTCTTATAGGCTCTCTACCCAATAAGTCTTCTATTTCTACCTCTCTAATCTGTTTTATATCAACTTTTCCATCTATAATTTCATAAATTCCTGGTATTGTCTTTATTTTACAATTAGTATTCTTACACATATCAATAATTTCTTTTTTTCTGTGTTTTTCTATATTCGCAATAGAAAAAATTATTTCATCTACTTTGTATTCTTCAACTATATCATTTATCTTTGAAGTTGTTCCTACAATCTTTACATTATGAATTATTCTTCCGATTTTATTTTTATCATCATCGATTATAGCCACTGCTACTTTTCTAAGTTCTGGATTTCGCTTTAATTCTTGTATAACCATCTCTCCAGCATCTCCTGCTCCAATTATAAGAATATTAGAAACCTTCCCTCTAGAATATGTTTTATTCATGACTATTCTTATAGCTCTGTACCCTATTCTCACTCCACTTGTAAACATTATAATAAATATTGTATTTAATACATAAAGCATTATAGGATAATCGAGTCCCAATATTCTGTTTATCGCATAAGCTGGAACTAGATATGCTAAAGTTGCAATAAAAATCGAGATAATTTCTTCTTCTCCTGCATATCTCCACAATGTGTTGTAACACTTAAATAATCTAAATGACACTATATGAAGTACAATATATATACAAACTGAAATTATTACATTATTAACATTGAATACATCTAAATTGCCTGTCAAACTCAAAGACATTCGAAATGCTACTAGCACGCTACAAATGTCTAGAATTAATAATGTTAGTTGTCTAAATTTATATTTTTTAAAAAGCTTATTAAAAAAGCTTTCTTTCTCTAAATCTATACTTTCTCGCATAACTAGAAGCCCTCCATTAAACAGCAAAAGCTACGCACCTAAGCATAGCCAACAACATCTATCTTTTGCTGTATTTTTCAATTCTTATTTTTTATATTTATCTAATATAGAGTCGTATATTTTTTCTATATCATTAAAGTTTAAATTAACTTCATAATTTTCTCTAACAAACTGGCGCCCTTTTTTACCCATATTAAGTCTAAGTTCATCATTTTCCATTAGTTTTATTATAGCATTTTTTATTTCAGCTGGTTGCTTTGGCTCTACAATTAACCCAGTTTCATTTTCTAATACAGATTCTGGATGTCCTCCTACATTTGTAACAATGACAGGAACTTCACAAGACTCTGATTCTATTGCAGCTACACCAAAGCCCTCTCTCAAAGAAGGAAATACAGTTACATCAAAAGAATTAAAGGTCTTACTGACATTCTCTGGAGATATTCTACCTAAAAATTGAACATCATCTTCTAATCCTAATTCTTTAGTCAGATTCACTAAGTTATCCATTTGACTTCCAGAGCCACCTATTTTTAAAATTATCTTCTTTTCTTTATATTCATCTTTCAACATTTTAAATGCTTGCACTAAATATTCAATTCCATATTTCTTTTCCAGGCTCTTTATAATTCCTATTACAAAAGCATCTTCTTTTTCTACTTCCATAGGTTTAAACCTATCCATATCTACTCCGAAAAAGGTTACATCTACATGCTTAGCTGTATATTTATTAGCTTCTTTAGCCATATCTCTACTATTTGAAAATATATAATCTGCTTTTCTAAAGTTATGTTTTATAATTTGTTTTTGTATAAAACCATTGTTTGGGAAATCGTAAATATCAGTACCCCAAACAGAAATAATATATGGATGATACCCAAGTAAACTACCTATAAATCCATAGCTACTTGCATATTGTGCATGAAGTATATCTGGCTTTATTTCATTTACTAGTTTCTTTATTTGTTTTATTGAACCTAAGTATCCTGTTTTTTTAGAAATATTTTCATTTTTTAGTTCTTCTACATTAGAGCCAAAATCATATATTTTAATTCCTTCCATGTGACCTCCATTTAAAGAGATAACATGAATGTCGTATCCTTTATTTTTAAAAAAACTACACCATTTCAAAGTATGAGGATTTGACCCATCAGCCAAATAACAAACAGTCTTCATAATATTTACCTTCCTATCGAATAATACTCAATACCTAGTTCTTTCATATCTTCAAGTTTGTAACAATTTCTTCCATCTAGAACTAAAGGATTTTTCATCTTTTCCTTATACTTATGTATATCATAATTTAAGACATCTTTCCACTCTGTCATTATAAAACATATCTCTGCATCTTCTATTGTATCATCTATAGATTTAGCATAAAGTATAGAATCCCCAAATATTTTTTTAGTATTTTCAACTCCTATTGGATCAAATGCAGTGACCTTTGCTCCTCTTTCAAGTAAATATTTTATATTTGGAATAGATGGAGCTTCTCTTATATCATCAGTATCTGGCTTAAATGTTAATCCTAAAACAGCAACTTTCATATCTTGAAAGCTCTCTACTAGTTTAGATGCTTTTCTAACTAATTTAAGTTTTTGACTTTCATTTACTTCTATAGCAGCTTTTACTGTTTTTAGCTCATAGCCATTATGCTCAGACAGCCAATGAAGAGCTTTTGTATCTTTAGGGAAACAAGAACCTCCATAACCTATACCTGCTTTTAAGAATTTGCTTCCTATTCTATCATCATAGCTCATTCCTAAAGCGACATCTTCCACATTAGCACCTGCTATTTCACAAAGATTTGCAATATCATTCATAAAAGATATCTTAAGTGCTAAAAAATTATTTGATGCATATTTTATCATTTCAGCACTATTTCTATTAGTTACTATTATAGGTTGATTAAAAGGTTTGTAAATTTCTTCCAGTATTTCTCTTGCCCACTCACTTTCTACTCCTATAACAATTCTTGAAGCATGTAAAGTATCTCTTACTGCACTACCTTGTGATAAAAACTCTGGATTAGATGCAAGTTCAACTTTCACATCATTCTTTAAATTTCTATTTATATAATCTTCTATTTCTTCATTTGTTCCAATTGGTACTGTAGATTTTATTACTACTAGAGTATCTTTTGTTACAGTTTCAGCTATTTGCTTCGCAACTGCCTTTATATAATCTAAATTAGCTGAACCATCACTTCTTTCTGGAGTTCCTACAGCTATTAGTATTATATCTACATCTTCATAAGCTTTTTTATAATCTGTAGTATAATCTATTCTTCCTTTTTCATAATTTCTAACCATAAGTTCTTCTAGGCCTTCTTCATATATAGGTGCTATCCCAAGTTGCATTGATTTAACTTTATGTTCATCTATATCAACACAAATTACATTTTCATTGCCTACCTCTGCTAGACAAACACCTGTTACCAGCCCTACATATCCAGTCCCAGCTATAGCTATTTTCATTTTTTTACCTCCAAGTATATAAAACTTATACTCTTTTTTTAATGGCATTAAAAACATAGAAACAAAATACATATAGACTTTTTGGTAAACTTAAATTTTCAACATTTCTATAAGTATTCCAAGTTCGTTTTAATGCTTTTATCTTATTGCTTGATATAGAATTGCCAACTAGCCTATAATTCACTAAATCTTCCTGAATTCCATATGCATATTTTTCCTTTTTAAGTAATTGTAACCAAGTTGCAGTATCTTGTCCTCTTCTTACTAAAGGCATACTAAATTCACCTATGACATCCCTATCGATGACCACAGTAGAACACCCTATTATAGTATTTCTAAGTAATCCTTCATAGTCAATCTTTTTAGGTGCTCTTGCAACTTTACTTGTTTTTGTTCCATCTTGTCTCATATATCTATAAGATGTAAAAGAAAACCCGATATTTTCTTTTAACATATATCCTATCTGAATTTCTAACTTTTTACTCTCCCATAAATCATCACTATCTACAAATGCAATAAATCTACCTTCCGAATTTTCAATACCAACATTCCTAGATACTGCAGCTCCAGAATTTTTTTCAAGCTTTATATATTTTATTCTAGCATCTTCTTTTTGAAAACTTTTTATAATTTCACTTGAATTGTCCTTAGAACAATCATCCACTAATAAAAGCTGCCAATTTTTATAAGTTTGATTTTGGATTGACTTTATTGTCTCTGATAAAAACTCTTCTGAATTATATACAGGAGTAATTATCGATACTAAAGGCTCATTCATATTTTTACTCTCCTTATATAGCAACTAGCAGTACTATACCAACAAGTTTACTTAGATACTAATTTTCTTTGTCCAATATATTTGTAATATCCTAATGGGAATAACACTAAATACAATAATTTATCAGATATTTTTTTGATTTCGCCAAAATAATGACTGTCAGATAACAATGAGTATCTAGCTAAATTTATGTAATTCTTTATCCACATATATGGATATCTACCTAAAGGATATGTATTTTGATTTATTAAATATAAAAACTCTAATGCTCTACCTTTTAATGCATTTTTATTTAATATATTCTTAGTCAAACCATCATCCAAATAATCTCTTATTATCATAGGTTTGTTTACACATTTAACTTTATAGTATTTAGACATTTCATTCCATACTACACTTTCTGGTAAAAATCTCACTTCTTTTCTTTCTGGAAAAGGAAATTTTATAAGCTCATCAGTTACAAATACTATGCTTTTATCTCCCTTAACACCATATTTAAAATATAGGTCTGCAAAGTGACATATTTTTTTATCCTCAGGCATTTCTGTGCCTATTAAATCTCCGCTTGGGTACACACAAAGTCCAACAACACCACTAAATCCTTCTTTATTTTCTACAGAATTCCATTCATCATTAGCAATTTCAAGAGAATCTTTAATTAAACCATCATCACTATCTACAATGAAAAATAGTTCTCCATCTGCATTTTTAACACCTAGATTTATTGCAGTATGCTTTCCTCCATTTTCTTTGTATATATATCTTATATTTAATTTATCTTCTGATATAAATTTTTCAACTAATTCTTTAGTACCGTCGCTACTTCCATCATCAACAATCAACCACTCAAAGTCGTTGAAATCATATGTTTGAGCTTTTAGATCATTGTACAAATTTTCAAGTAGATGAGCTCTATTATATGTTGGAGTAAATACAGTAAATTTATATTTATACATTAATTAAATCTTCCTCTCTATCTAACTTTTTTTAATTCCATTTATTCCATAATTAATAAAGTAGTATATAGCTTTGTATAGAGGTATTTTTTCTATATTTCTATATATATTCCAAGTCCACATAGCAGCCTTTATCTTATTACCACTAAGGGAGTTACTAGATTTTCTATATAATGCTAAAACTTCATTTATTCCATGAGCGATATGTCCTCTTTTCAATATGGATAACCACAAGACATAATCTTCATGTCTTACACCACTCATTTTAATTTCAAAATCCAATTTAGACTTATCAATTACAACGGTAAGACATCCCAAAATATTTCCCTTTAATAACCTTCTATAATCTACATTAGGTGGCACTTTTATTACTTTATTTAACTTTTTATCATTTTCGTCCATCAGTTCATATGAAGTAAATGAGATTACATAATCATTTTCTAACATAAAGTTTACTTGTTTTTCTAACTTACTACTATTCCACTGGTCATCACTATCTAAAAAAGCTATAAATTGTCCTGTCGCATTACTTAATGCTAGATTTCTAGCATTAGAGACACCCTTATTAGTCTCAGTCTTTATGCATTTTATTCTACTATCTTGTTGCATATAAGATTTGACTATATTAGGACTATTATCTGTTGAGCAATCATCAATAATTAACATTTCCCATTCTTGATAAGTTTGGTTTAATACTGATTTTATGGTTGCTTCAATAAATTTTTCAGAATTATACATGGGAGTAATTATAGATACTAAATTCTTCTTCATATTACCTTCCTCATCATTTATAAAATATTTATTTAATTTTACTTAATACACAATCATATATCCTCTTGCAGTTCTTATTGTCATTATATCTGAAAAACTTATTTCTTTCATTTTTTTGGTTACCCATAACCTCAAAATTACTTTCAATAATATCAATAAGTTTATTCACAGCTTCATCATTATTATAAGCCAAAGACCCAAACATTTCACTTTTTAAATCTATATATGAATCAACTTTTTCCATATATTCATCTAAATCAAATTGATAAAATAAAATAGGTCTGTTCATATATAGAAAGTCTATGGCAACACTTGAATAATCAGTTATGTTTACAGCTGATTTTCTTATTTCATTTGCTAGAGTTACCCCTTTATCTAAAAATACAATTCGTTTACCAGTTATGTTTTCTTTTATGTCATCTATAAACTCATGCATAAGATGATGCATATAAATTTTTACATTTATATCTTTCTCATCTAATATTTTATTTAATTTATCATCATTCAAGAAATTCATTATATTTTTAAAATAATCTGTATCTGTAAATTTTCCTGAACTAAATTTTATCCAGTCTCTCCATGTAGGAGTATATAATATATCTCGTGTTTGTGCAACTTCATTTGTTGGTAAATTGTCATATCTTGCATTTCCAATTATATAAACTGAGTCATCTAACATTCCCCAATCGTTTACCATGACATCTCTTTCAAACTCAGAACTTGCTGTAACTATATTATAGCTTTTATATAAATTATCTATAATATTTTTAAACTTTTTATTCATTGGTTTTCTCTTTTTAAAACTTATCGTTCCATGATTTAAGAACACTTTTATCGTCTTTTTATGGAAATAATTAAGAACAGGTACAGCAAAGTTATAAGGTGCTATATCTGCTGATGGCGCATGTGAAAATACTATAGCTTTTGAATTGTAATAATATAGATAGTTTTCTACACTTCCTCTTATTAATTTCTTGCCTGGAATTTTATCGAATACTTTACTGTCTTTATTTACTACCCAATAAGTTTCTACATCATTATGTTCTTTCAACATATACTCATAAAAGAACTTGGCATTATCATTGTATATATCTCCTGAATGTCCACCTATAAGCCAGATATTTCTACCATTAAACTTATGCTTACTAAATGGATACATAAAAAAAGCTAAAAGCATATTTATTAAAAATTTAACCTTGTTCATAAACACCATCCTCATTATAACTTATACTGTCTAAATCCATTAATTCTTCCTTTTATAGTGGCACTATGATAATCTTTGTTGGAACTCAATATAAGACCTCCTATATTTCTTACAAGTTTTGATGCCATGACCTTTACAAACTTATAATTCTTTCTATAGACTATTTCTTTTTTGCAAAGGGCTCCAAAACCTCTTCCATAGTTATAATCTTTTTGATACTTTTCTTTAGATTTAGAATGTTTTTTTGCAGGATGGTAAATTATATCATTCCCAAAGTATTTTCCTTTAAATCCTAAACTCAATAAGTTTAAAACATAATCTATCTCTTCACCAGCACCAAAATCTCCACCAACACCTAATTTTTCATCAAATCTTGTGTATTCTTTTTCTCCAAAATCAACAAAAAAAGTTATGGATGTTATAGTATCTAAAACGTTGGAACTTGTGATATCACAAGTTCCATCATACATTTTCTTAAATGCATCAATTTTATTTGCATCCATAGTTTTACAACTGTATATTTTATAATCTTTATTTTTATTAAAGAAGTTTGTAACTTTTTCTAATGTATCATTTTCGTAGACACAGTCATCATCAGGAAAACCTATAATTTGCCCTTTAGCATTGTCTATTCCTACATTTCTATTATAACTTAACCCTAGTTTATCGCTTTTTACATACTTTATATCTAACTTATCAATGTATTTATCAACTATCTCCTTAACTTTGTTATTATCATTTTGATCTACTACTATAAGTTCAAAGTTCTTGTAAGTTTGATTTTCTAAGCTGTCCATAAGTAAGTATATATCATCATATCTATTTAATGTTGGCATTATTAATGATATTAACATTACTACCTCCTACTTTTCATTTTCCACAAATCTACCTCTCTTTTATCATTTAATATCACTTCTTTTATTAGTAATACTATTGTGAAACTAAATGAAGCTTCTAATAATAAATTTTCTGCAAAAGAATATAGTAAAAATATGAATAAAGCTACTAAATACTCTTTTTTATCTTTTTCTATAAAGCTTTGTATACCTTTATACATCAAATACATAAATAAGATGCAAGCAACTACTCCTAGTACACTAATTATATATATATAAGAACTATCTAATGGATTAGTTGCTTTTATAGCAGCACTATATGAATTTCCAAAAGGTTTCATAAAATTCCCCTCTTGAGCTAAGTATACATTCCAGAACTTAGGTCTACTTGCTAATAATCTATTTAGTACACTACTTTTAGAAAACATCATACCAATAATTACACTAAATAAAGTAAGTATTATCGGTGATGTCTTTATAAGCATTGGTAGTACTTTTATTTTTTTTAGGTCTATCACTCTTATTATCTCTACAAATATTAATCCTGCTAATATAGTAAAAAAGCCAGTTCTACTATATGTAGTTTGATAAACAAAGAATGCAGATCCAAATAAAATTATTCTATCCCATTTATTATAGTTTTTATATCTTAAGAATATATATGCTGCATATATAGTAACCATATAATAAAATACTCCATTTGGATTACCAAGTCCAAAATCCATTCTTGTAACAAGCGTATCTAATTTTCCTATATATCTGTAGTGGACTTCCTGATTAAATACTAATGAAGGAAATAAATTAAATAATAATATAGCTCCTATTAAAAAACATACAGATATTATTAAATAACTTTTAACTATACATTTATCATCTATTTGTTTCGCTGATACAGCTAACAAAACAATTAATAATATAGCTCCTTCTCTATTTAATATATAAAGT
This sequence comes from Clostridioides sp. ZZV15-6598, assembly GCF_020657705.1. NCBI lineage: Bacteria > Bacillati > Bacillota > Clostridia > Peptostreptococcales > Peptostreptococcaceae > Clostridioides > Clostridioides sp. ZZV15-6598. The sequence continues at coordinate 28,002 of NZ_JAGWCS010000004.1, forward strand.
AATACACAAGCTCCAACTAGCACCATTTCTGTTATACTTTTTCTCTTATCAAATAAAAAAAGTAGCATTAGTATTCCTATTGAAGAATAAAATAACGCTGATTTAATCATCCCTATACTCATATCTGGGTCAATAAATGATATCATATACTTTCTAAGTACTATGATAAACAAAACAAATATATAAAGATATTTTTTAATCATAATATTTCTATCATCGTTTAAAGTCTTCATTTCACTTTCTCCCTTTTAGCTTCTTAAAGTATTACTTGCAAATATTTTACAACACTTCCATATCTTATTTACACCCGTTAAGTGCTTACTTTCTAAGAAATAATTTCTTTTCTTAGCCCAACTTTTTCCCCACCAATGTATTCCATAAGTATTTTCTGTAATACATTCTGGCGTAAAGTCTTCTTTAAATCCAAAAGGATAAAAATATTCTTTATCGTAGACACGGATGCCTTCTTCATAGTTATTTTGGTCAATCTTTTTATAATTTTTTTCCATAAGATAAGTCATAACCTTTGGTATTGTAAACAATGAAGAAGTAAGCACCTCTTTTTCGTAGTACTCTAATAAATCTTTAAAGAAAGGATGTCCTTTTTCTACACCTACTATGGCTGCATTCATGTATTCTCCATCATCTTCATATCCACATATAAGCCTATTATTTTCTAAAAGAGGAGTTATATCCTTCAATATCTGCATATCTGTATCCATATAAACTCCACCTTGTTCATAGAGTACTCTTATTCTTGTATAATCTGATATGAATGCCCAAAGCTTTCTTTTATAACATTCTTCCAAAAACTTATTTCCTTTTATTTCTTTCTCTATATCAAAGTTTTTTTCATTCCACTCTACTATCTCATATTCTGGAAGTTTTTCTTTCCAAGAATTTATACATATATTTTCTATATTTCCTTTTGGTCCACCAAACCATACATAATGTATTTTTTTAGGAATCAAATGAACACCTCCTACATATATTCTTGTCTATCTTCTTCTTTTAATTGCTCTACTATCTTTTTGACATCTTGAGCTTTATCTTTTTTACAAACCATAACTGCATCATTCGTAGATACTACTATCAAATCACTAATACCTATTGTCGATATTAATTTGTCATCTGAATATATAATTGAGTTTTTAGTATCTATAGTGATATTTTCACCTCTTTTGATGTTACCTTCATCATCAGTTGGATATATTGCACCTAGAGAGTCCCAAGAACCAACGTCATTCCAACCAAAATCACCAGGAACTACTATAACATCATTACTTCTTTCCATAATACCATAATCTATAGAGATTGATTGTATTGTTGGATAGATTTCTTTTATTTTTTCTATTTCTTCTTCTGTTCCTAAGTAATTACTGATTTCCTCTAATTTTTCATATACTTTTGGTAAGTATCTCTTAAAATCTTCCAATATCTTAGATACCTTCCATACGAACATTCCACTATTCCACACATATTTCTTAGAATTTACATACTCTTTAGCAATTTCATAGTTTGGCTTTTCTACAAACTCCACTACTTCATATGCAACATTTTCTATTGTATTTTCTCTACTAAAGTTTATGTATCCATATCCTGTTGATGGAAATGTAGGAGTTATCCCAATAGTTACTAGTTTATCATTATTTTCTGCTATATAAATAGCTTTTTCTAAAATAGATTTAAATTCTTTTTCATCTTTTATATAATGGTCAGCTGGATATACACACATAACACCATCACCATATTTTTTCATTATGTTAAAGGCTGCAAAACCTATAGCTGCTGCCGTATTTCTGGCACATGGTTCTGGTAGGATATTGCTATCTAAACATTTATCTTTTACTATATCCTTTAAAGCTTCCAATTGCTTCTCATTAGTTACTATAAATAAATCCTCTTTTTTTGCTAGAGAATCTATTCTGTTTATAGTTTCATTTATTAAAGCATCTTCTCCACTTAAATTTATAAGCTGCTTAGGTACTTCTTGTCTACTAAGTGGCCAGAAACGAGTTCCGCCTCCTCCAGCCATTATGACATTGTATACTTTCATCGTTTATCTCCCCTTAGCTCTTTATATAGAATCCACTACATTTAATATATAAGATATTAAATTATTCAACTTAGATTCTACATCTTCTTGGTTGTCTGAGTTTGCTCCAAAGTAAAATTTAATTTTAGGTTCTGTACCTGAAGGTCTTACTGCTATCCAAGAACCATCTTCAAGTAAAAATTTAAGTACATCTGATTTAGGTAAATCATCGACTCCATCTTTATAATCTAAAATCTTATCCACTTTTACATCAGCCACATTATCTATTTTAACACTTCTAAAGTAAAGCATCATCTCTTTTATTTTTTTTATTCCATCTATACCTTTTAAAGTCACTGACTTTAAGTCCTCTTTATAGTATCCAAATTTATTATATGTATCTATCAAAGCTTCATACAAGTTCATACCTTTTGAAGAATAGTATGCTGCCATTTCACATATCATAAGTGAAGATACAACACCATCTTTATCTCTAGCATGAGTTCCAATTAAGTAACCATAGCTTTCCTCATATCCCATTATAAAGCTTCTATTATTACTTTCTTCAAACTCTTTTATTTTTTCTCCTATAAATTTGAATCCTGTTAAAGTATTTAAACAATCTACATTATAAGCCTTTGCTATTTTAGCACCTAGTTCTGATGTAACTATAGTTTTTATTATTGTAGGATTGTTTTTAGGAAGTTTATTTTCTTCAGCTAAACTCTCTACTATATATCTAACTAAAAGTGAGCCCACTTGGTTTCCATTTAAGACTATATACTCACTACTTGAATCTTTTACAACCACACCTACCCTGTCACAATCAGGGTCTGTTCCTATTATCAAATCAGTACCATTACTCTTTGCCATTTCAATAGCTATATTAAATACTGATTTTTCTTCAGGATTAGGATTCTTAACTGTTGAAAAATTAGAATCTGGTAATTCTTGCTCCTTAACCACCATTACATTTTCAAAACCACATTCATTTAAGACTCTTCTTACTGGTTTATTTCCAGTTCCATGAATAGGTGTATATATTATCTTTAATTTTTTTCCATATTCATCTATAGTATTTTGTCTTAAAACTTTATTCTTAACAGCTTTTATAAACTCATCATCTACTTCATTATCTAATATAGTTATTAAATTTTTAGATAAAGCTTCTTTAAAATCTACACTTTTAATAAGACTGTAATCATCAATCTTATTAACTTCTGAAATTATATCATTTGCCATATCTATACATATTTGACCACCATCTGAGTCATATACCTTATATCCATTGTACTCTTTAGGATTATGACTTGCTGTTATTACTATTCCCATAGCACATTTTAAATATCTAACAGCAAAAGAAAGTTCTGGTGTAGGCTTTAATTCTTCAAAAATATAAGCCTTTACACCATATGCACTTAAAGTCTTTGCTACTTCTATACAAAACTCTCTTGACATGTGTCTGCTATCATGTGCTATAACGATTCCCTTTTGCTTTCCTTCTTCACCTTGCGTCTTCATAATATAATTTAAAATTCCAAGCGTTGCACGTCTAACAGTATAGATATTGATTCTATTAGTTCCCGCTCCTATTATACCCCTTAGACCACCTGTCCCAAATTCTAAATTTTTATAAAATCTATCTTGTATTTCTTTTTCATCATTCTTTATACTTAATAGCTCTTCTTTAGTTTGTTCATCAAAATAAGGAGAATTTAACCACATCTCATAATTGTTTTTATAATCCATATTTTCATCCTTTCTGACTCTATTTTAATTTTTTAAGGTAAATGTCTATCTTTTAAGTAGTTTTTGTTTTCCTTTTCTTAAAAACTCAAAAGCTAAATCCATCTCTTCTACCTTAAATAAAACTATCAATATTGTATATACAGAAGCCCCACCTAATACTCCAGTTCCAACTGCTATAATTTCTTTAATTGTTCCTGCACCTATAAATGCATATAAATTGTTATATATCAATAAAGTGACTACTGCCATTACACCTGATGCTACCAAACTTTTAAGACCAGTCTTTATGATTTTATCTCCTCCAAAATATCCATTTTTCTTTTTAAGAGATATAAACAATAATATAACTGTAATTATATTAGATGTACTAGTTGATATAGCAATACCTGCATGACCAAGTGGTTTTATCAATATTAAATTAAGAACTATATTTATTATTAAGGCTATACTTCCATTTATCATTGGTGTCTTTGTATCTGAAAGAGAGTAAAATGCCCTATATAAAACATCTCTTACTCCACAAGCCAATAAGCCTAGTGAATACAATCTAAGTGCTATAGATGTAAGGTCTGTTGATAATGCATCAAATTTACCCCTTTGGAATAATATTCTAACAAGAGGTTCTGCTAATATAATAGCTCCTATAGATATTGGAAGCACCACCAATATAATACAATTTGATGATTTTACAATAGTACTTATAAATCCTTCTTTATTATCTTTACCTGACATTTTTGCCAGCTTAGGATATATAACCGTTATTATAGATGTAACAAATAATGCCATAACAAACTCATTTAGTCTATTTGCATAGTTAAGGGCGGATAACTTTCCATCCCCCAAAGTAGTTGCCAATAACCTGTCAACAAATATATTTAATTGTCCAACAGCTACACCTATTAACATAGGCAAGACTAGATTCACTAGTTCTTTTATGGACTCATCCTTTAAATTTATATACGGCTTATACTTATAGGACTTCTTAAATGCAAATGGAAGTTGAAACAATAGCTGACTTGCCATAGCAACCAGTGCTCCTGCTGGTAGTATCCATATATTCTTTCCTGCACTTAGTGCTATTGCTGCTATTATTATGATATTATATGGAATTCCTATAAGACCTGGAATTACAAAACTGTCATTCACCTGTAAAAATGAACTGAATATTTTACTTCCACTCAAGAATAAAACTCCTGAAATCATTATTTTAGTAAATAATATTGCTGCTTGAAACTTAGCAGGGTCACTTCTAAATCCTGCTGCAAATACTGTAACAAATTGCTCTGTAAATAAAAGCCCAAGAATAGCTATTATTATAGCCATTATATAGCATATATTTAAAACATTATTAGTAAATTTTAAGGCACCTTCATCTCCGAGTCTTTTCTTTGTCTCAAAGTACATAGGTATATAAGTTGTAGCAATTGCAGAACCTATGACTGCTATGATTAACCCAGGTATATTTAATGTTAATACAAATACATCTGCATACATACCTGTTCCATAGAAATTTGCAAGTACAAGTTCTCTAAGGAAACCTAATACTTTTGAAAACATAGTGGCTGCCATAATCCACAATGCTGCTTTAGCTGTTTTTGACATTTTCTTTCTCCTTATCTAATTTAAACTCTAAAAGTAGAACTTTTAAAACTGCTTATAAACATTATTCTGATTAAGTAAATTTAACCTATGAAAAGTTTCCCTATAAATTAAAGACTATCTTGACTCATATCTAAGTGCCCTAAATACAATCAATAATAATAATAGTATTAATACTATACAAGATAAAGATGTTAGATTAAGCATACTCTTTAATAGACTATAATTACCTACTGTATATCCAACTTCAATTACATCACTTATGTTGTTATCTTTCAAGAATTTATCTTGTGCACGACTTAAATTATCACTACAAATCAGTATTGGCATATTTTCTTTAGCCGATACTACTCCCAAAGAAATATATTCGTTTACATCAGATCTACTACCAAAGTCTAATTTAGCAGTATAGATTTTCTTTATATCTTTTTCATCATAAAACTTCTTTATTAAATCGACATTCGTGCTTGACTTATTTATTTGCTTTATACCTTCTATATTCTTTAAGCTAGAATCAATATCTGCAACAAACTCTTTTGAATCACCTAATGCATATATTTTTTCAAGGTTTTTACTCTTTAAGAAGTCAATTTGTTCTTCAAAACCTTCATCTTGAGCCCATATTATTGGCATTCCATTTTTAGCCGCATAAGAATATACAGATATGGCATTCTCTAATCCTGTAGTTGAGCTAAGTAAAAATGCTTTATCAAATCCTACTGTTCTGTACATTTCTCTAGCTATCTTTAAAGATGTATCATATCTGTCTTTTCCTCTTATTCTTTCTACTTTAATTCCCATTTTCTCTATATTACGTTCAGCATCTTTAGATACTGCCTTTAAACCACCTATTATTGTAACCTTCTCTGGACTTAGTTCTTTTAGATAATTTCTTGTCACTCTACCAACGTTTTTACTCTTAGTTACAACTATTGGAGCATTTTTTACATATGCTAAAGGTGTTGCACTTATACTATCTACAATTGACTCTTCATTTACAAGAATTACTTCTTTAGAATTCTTAAATACTCTTTTATTTAATTCTGTTGAAATCTCTGGTATACTACCTTCTATCAACTCTTTTTTAGGGCTTACATCTGCAAATACTCCCACTGTACTAGAAATAGAGATTAGCAAAACTAACGATAATATAGTAGAAATTTTTTTAATCATAAGTTCTCATTCCTTTTCTTTTTGTATTTTTTGACAATAAAAAAGCTCTTTTTTAAAGAGCTTTTTCATTGATTAATAATCTAATATTTTAAAATTATCTAGCTCCGTCTCCTGTCAATACTACTTTAACAGTTTTAAAGAGTATCTTAAAGTCAAGTAATATACTCCTATTTTTTATATAGTAAATATCTTCTTTAAGTTTTTCTTCAGGAGTGATTTCGTATCCACCATTTACTTGTGCCCAACCTGTAAGTCCAGGTTTTATAGCAAGCCTGTTGATAAATCCAGGTATTTCCTCATTAAATTGAACAGTAAAGTTCGGTCTCTCTGGTCTAGGGCCTATTAAGCCCATGTCCCCCTTTAATATATTAAACAGCTGTGGAATCTCATCAATTCTAGTTTTCCTAATAAACTTTCCAACCTTAGTTATTCTAGGATCATCTTTTTCAGCCCATTGTGCGCCAAATTTTTCTGCGTCTGTTCTCATAGATCTCAATTTATATATATAGAATCTTCTCCCGCATTTTCCTAGTCTTTCTTGCTTATAAGTTATTGGTCCTTTGTCCTCTATTTTAATAAGAATTCCAAATATTGCTATTAAAGGTAAACCTACTACAAGTCCTAATATAGATAAAACTAAATCCATAACTCTTTGGTACAAGTCAAACAACACTGTCCCTTTTACTATGCTATAGTCAATCTCGCTTGCAATTTCTTTATCTGCCCCTGGATAGCTTGTAACTTTAGGTATTTCACATTCATCATTAGTATATCCAGACATAGTTACCTCCATATTGGAATAAAAATTTTTTAAATTCTTAATTTCAACGTATTTCTATCTTATTTTTGACTTATTTCTATATTATACTCAATAATGAGCAGTTTATCAATACAATAAACGTCATTGTAAACAATTTGATTCTTTGCAAAAATATATCATCTCTTGCTATATTTTACATTATAACAGGAGATGATATATTTTGCTTTAATATTTTCTATTTTATTTTACTGTATCTTCTATTCCTATTCCAATTTGAGTTCCCATTGTCTTTACTTTTTCTGCTGTATTTAACTTGTCCATATCGCTCTTATTGTCTATAAATGCACATTCTACAAGTATTGCAGGATATTTATTGTTTCTTAATACATATAGGTAATCATTTCCATTTGCAAGTGTTCTTGTCTTGATTCCTCTATTTTGCATATTAAATTTCTCTAATATTCTTTTTAATATATTTGATGCAGCAGTCTTAGTTGTTCCACCATTTTTATCTTTTACTTTGTAAAAAATTTCCACACCATTACCAGCTCCGTTAGATGCATTGTAATGTATGCTTGTAAATAAATCTGGCTTTATAGTATTTGATAATGTTGTTCTTTCTCCCAAAGCCATCGTTTTATCTGTATCTCTAGTCATAACAACATTTATACCTTTTGAACGTAAGTATTCAGTAGTTGCTAAAGCTGTATTAAGAGTATATTTCTTTTCTTGGGCTCCACCATTTAATCCACTTGTTGCTCCTGAATCAGACCCCCCATGTCCTGGGTCTATTACTACAGTTTTTCCTGCTGCTGAACCTGGATTTTCTGGTTCTGTTGGTGCATTGTGTTTTGATAAACTAGATGCTATAGAACTTATAACACTATCTTTCATTCCATCACCAATTTGATATACTGTTCCTGCTGTTTTTTCTGATAAGTTTGTACTATGATATGCAGAAACGTAAGTTTTTGGAGTTATAAGTATTGGAGACTTCAACTTAGCTGCTAAAGGTCCTGCTGTTATTGAGTCAACTATTATGTCAGATTTTGCAACTAACATTGCACTCAATTCTTTGTCTGGATAGAAAGTCTTAATTACCTTTGCATTAGTTTCATGTCTATCAGCTCCAGATACTCTGTTTTTTGAAGTCCCATTTTTTGCTATCTTAGATATTTTATCTATAAGCTTTGATGATAAACTTTGGTCTCCACCTATGTAGTAAGCTTCTTCTAAACCTTGTGAAGATAGCCAATTATATGTACTTTCTGGTACAGAATCTTTATTAGCTAATATTATAGGTTGTTGGTCTTCACCTGCTTTTGATGAAATATTAAGAGCATCGTACTCACCAGCATATCCATTCGCTATATATATCTTATTAACATCATGATACTTATCGATTTCTTTTGCTATAAGTAAAGATGTTTCATGTCTATCAACTCCACCAATACGAGTTACATTTACATCTACAGCAGATTTAATTTGAGATACTGCCTTTTGTGAAACTGAACCATCATCGCCTATAATTATTACATCACTTGGGTTTAGTCGTTTTAATTCAGCCTTTGTGCTTTCTGGTATATCATCTTTATTTGCAAGTAATATTGGTGCATCATATGTAGAAGCAAGTGGAGTAGCTGTAATTCCATCTGCTGCTAGTTCTCCATTAACTATTACAACCTTACTAGCTCCATCTTTCCATCCTTGTTTACTTATCTCAGCAGCTGTCTCAAATCTAGTAGCTCCTGCAAGTTTTTTTACTGGTGCAGAGGTTTTTCTCATATATTCATTTACTGCTTTTGTTGAGTTAGCATCACTTATTATAAATTCTTGTGTAACATTGTAATCATCAAGATTTAATCCCATAGACTCTAAATCTTCTTTGTTTAAAACTTTTTGTTCATCTTTACCATTTACTTTTATACTTTGAAGTTCCCATACATTTAAGTATTCTGGGTCTTTATTGTAGTTTATTACACCTTCATATGCATCTGTTTTTTCATTATAATTTAAAGTAGCTTCAAGTGGCATATCATAACACATAAAGTTTAATGTTATTGAATCAGCATTTAATTTTTCCTTAAATTTTACACTTGCATTCGATTTACTTCCTAACACTACACTTTTTCTTTGTAAATTTATATTAATATCTGAATTAGATTCTGTATTTGCAGTAGTATTTTCCGCTGCTAAAGCCACGTTTGGTGCCACCATTGCTATAGACAACATTCCTGTTGCTAATAATTTTGTTCTCTTTCTCATTGTATCCCCCCTAGATTTTTTAGACCTTTAAATCTTGCTTAATTCGTCTTGAACTTGTTTTATATTACATAAATTCAATATTATGTAAATCTTTTTTCATTATAGCACAAAAGATTACAAATTGTAATCTTTTTGTAATCTTTTATGGCATGTTTTTTTAATTTTCGCTAGGGAAAAACTGGACAATTCCTGAGAATTTCTGCATATTTGAACAAAGTAAAGAAATATTTTTTTAAACAAAACACTACATTAAATTTTAATAAATATTTTCTTTTTATACATAAACGACATTATTATAACCCAAAACAATACATACAAGAGAGAAAATACAAGAGAATCCCAAGTTGTACCTGCCCAAGGTGTTATAAGTTCATATGTAGTCCATTCCACCAAAGTAGTAGGATAATCTACTTTATCAGTAAGTTTTGGTAAATTCCAAAACACATGGCTGAGTATTTCAAGACACATATATGTAAAAATAGGGCTACTTCCAAGTGCTATTATTGGAGTAAATATTTTACTTTTATTTTTGATGTCACATATAAAGTAAAATATTGCCAATAAAATTCCATAACTTCCAGCCATTAAAAGTACAAATGAGCTTGACCATAACCTCTTATTAAATGGAAAATATTGATTAAAAACAAAAGCACATATAAGTAAAATGATACTCATAATTAATATTTTAAAGAATTTTTTATACTCTCCTATATTTTCTTTTAGAAGTACACATCCCATAGTACAGCCCAACATTCCTGAAGAAATAGCTACTATACTTGTTAAAAATCCATCTGGCTCAAATTCTGGCTTGTACAAATGTCCTTTAAAGAAATGGAAATCCACTAATTGTGCAAGAGAGCCTTCTAACTCAAATCCATATGGTTTTGCCACTATATAATATCCCACTATGATAAATGCAGATATACATAAGAAAGTAATTATAGTTGCGGTGCTTCCTACATGTAGTTTTTTTATTAGTAAATACACTAGACTAGTTACAAGATATACTAATCCCATACGTTGAAGCACCCCAAGTATTCTAACAGTACTTAAGTCATGATTTCCTAGGTAATTTAAGAAAAACCCAAACAGCATTAGTAAAATACTTCTCTTAAATATACTTAGTATTATTCGTATTGTAGATTTATTATTCTTTAGTTTACTATTTATTGATATTGGAATTGTAACACCTAAAGATATAACAAAGAAAGGAAATGCAAAATCTGCAAGTGTCACACCATGCCATATAGCATGTCTTAGTTGTGGATACATTCTCATCCAAGTCCCAGGATTATTACAAACTATCATGAGGGCTATTGATAGCCCTCTTATTATATCTATTGATTTAACTCTATTTTTTATAGTTTTAGTATCTAATTTACCTTCAAATCCACTTTCCATATTACCTCCCCCAAGATTTAACTGTATATTTATCTTTAGCTATGAGTCTATCTAACTATATATCTTCATACATAAGTCTAAAATATAGTTCTCTTAAATATACATCTTTTTAGCTAAGAAATTTCTTTAGAAATCCAAGTTTATCTAGTATGTCTTGTATTTTATTGACTTTCTGACTTATAGAATCTATAGCTTTTTCAATAGAATCAACCTTAGCCTCTAAATCCTCAACCTGATTTACTTTTTTGTCTATAGTACCATGATTATGTATATCACTATTGGATGAGTTATCTATAAGTTTTCCTATATATCCATCATTAATCAATTTTGTATCATTAGCAGATGCTAATATCATCAATGTATCTATATCTGAATTTCTAGTATTTTCTATAACTCTACCATTTTTGTCACGAACTGACAATATAGTTATTGTATCATGATTATTAAATCCACCTTCTCCAATATTTCTAACTATAACATTTACTAAAGTAGCATAGTTATTTACCTCACCATTAGGCATATCAACAGTGATAGTCTTTGAGCAATCTCCTTTTATATTCACTGTTATTGGCTTATTTGTTACCATTCTAAAAGCTTCATTTACAGTATCCTCTTTTGGATTAAAGTTAATAATGTCATTAGGACTTGCAATATTTATCATATTAGTTAATTCCTCAACAGTTTTAGCTTCAAATATAGTTTTATCTTGTAAAGTCTTAATCTCATTAAAAGCTTCTTCATTTCCATTTCCGCCAACTTGTGTTACAGTACTTAATTTTTTAGTACTAAGTATATCTCTTTGCTTTGTATTTAATTTATCACCAACCAAAACAACAGGCGATTCATTCTTTGCTGCCAATACTCCAACTGCCAATGAATCAATAAGTTGATTTTCATTTTTACTTCCATCTTTGGTTACATATATATTATTTAAATCTACATCAGAATAAAACTTTTCTATAACCTTGGCATTAGTTTCATTTCTATCTTTTCCACTCAATCTTTCTGCATTAGGAAGGCTCTTTTCTACAGCTCTTGAAACAGAATTTGTCCCTCCAATTACATATGCTTTTATAACTTTCTCATCCTTTATAAATTTTTCAAATGGGTCTACCCCATCCTTTGGACTAGATAAAACTACAGGCATATTATTTTGAGCAGATGGTGCTCCAACACTTACAGCATCACTTAGCCCTTTTTCTCCATTTACAACAGCTATCTCCTTAACATCTTTAATATCTTTTAGTTTATTTGCTAAAAGCAATGAAGTCTCATATCTATCATTACCACTAATTCTTTCTACATTTAATCCATCATTTTTTAATTGATTCTCTATATCCTTATTTAACACAGCAGTCCCACCAATTAAATAAATATCCTTAGATCCCAAACGCTTTAGCTCTGTTTTAGTTCTATCATCCAATTTATTACTTTCTGTCAAAAGTATTGGAGCTCCCTTAGCTTTTGCAAATGGTGTAGCTGAAAGAGCATCAGCTAAAGAACTATCATTGACTAATACAGCATTATTACTAGAACTATATGCTTTTTGACTTATCTTTACAGCAGTTTCATATCTCCCTTCACCTATTAATTTTTCTTCTGTAAGTGCATATGATGAAGTTATAGAAATCCCACTCAAAGTAAGCGCTATTGTCAATATTGTTAAAATAGTTTTTGGTGCTTTCATTTTATTACCCCCTTATTTCGTTTAAAATCTTACTATATTATATTATAGAACATCTTTACACTATTTTACAGTTTAAAATTATTACATTTTCTAGATAAAAAATTTCTCAAGAAATAAGCCCCAACCATAATAACGATTGGGGCTTATTTCTTTTACATATTTTTAAACATGTATTAAATATTTTTTAAACTAGAAGATATTTAAGTTTATTATTTTCCTAAAAGACTATTTAATTCATTAAAAGCACTTTCATTTCCATTTCCGCCAACTCTAATTGGAGTTTCAATCTTCTTAGATTTAAGTACTGTCTTTTGACTCTCATCTAATTTATTTCCAACTAAAACAACTGGGGAGTCTGTCTTAGCACCCAATGCTCCCACTGCTAGTCCATCTATTAAGTCACCTTGACTTTTTGAACCATCTTTAACAACAAAAGCATATTTTAAATCTGAATTAGCATAGAACTTATCTATTATCTTAGCATTAGTTTCATTTCTATTGCTTCCTGCAAGTCTTGTTGGATTCGAAAGCTTACTTTCTAAGTTTGATGATAAAGTAGCTGTACCACCAATTATATAAGACTTAGTTATTTTTGATGAATTAAAAAACTCATCAGCACCTTGTAACTCACTCTTTTCGTTAGTAAGTATTATTGGCATATTGTTGTCAGCTGCTGCTGCACCAACACTTATTGCATCTGCAAGCCCATTGACACCATTTGCTACTGCAACTTGTGAAACTGATTTTATACTATTTAGCTTTTGAGCTAGTGATATACTAGTTTTGTATCTATCACTACCACTAATTCTCTCTATTGATATACCCATATTACTAAGCTGAGTTTGTATATTCTTACTTAAAGAGTTTTCTCCACCTATTAGATAAACTTTTTTAGTTCCTAATCTTTGTAACTCAGCTTTAGTTTTTGAATCTAAGTTATCTTTTCCTGTTAAAAGAATTGGAGAATCAATTACTGCTGTAAATGGTGTAGCTGTTAAAGCATCCACTATAGCATTTCCATTTACTAGTACTGCATTTTGTGAAGATTTCCATCCTTTTTGACTAACTTTAACTGCTGTTTCATATCTATCTGCTCCAGTTAAAGATTCTCCTGAAGTAGCTTGTCCAGAAGATGTTTTTGTTATAGCTTTTATAACAAAGTTACAAGGAGAGAACTCACTGTATGTATTTATATCTTCAAATTTATTATTTTGAAGTATGTAACTTTCACCTAAACTTGCTTTAGCTTCATATAGATAGTATCCATCTATGTTAGTTTCATATGCTAAAGTTGATTTTTCTCTATTAGGATTTGCTGTGTTATCTATAACTACCACTATTGCTCCTTTACCTTTTGGTAAGTTATAAGAGTTGGTAGGTACATTTATGTATCCAGAGTATGACACTGTTCCATTTGCAAGTTTTGTCATTGAGTTATTTTGAGGAACTCCATTTACTACTGGTGCATAATATACTTCATATTTTGCTCCTACTGAATCTGTTTCAAACATAACTGAGTCAAGTTTTTCAGAGTCTCTACTAAAATCAAATACATTTGCTGCTGTTATTTTATTTGACATTATTTTACTAAGACCAGCGTATTCAAGTTGATACATTTTTTTGTCACTATCTGGCTTTGATACTGACTTCATTGCATAGTTATCTGTATCTGTAAGTAAAGTTTTATCTTCATAAGAAATCCAGAAGAATCCTTTCATAGAATTGAACTCTCCCCAGCTACTTTTTACTAACCATGCTCCATTTGATTCTGGTTTAACATCTGAAGCAAAGTTATCTTTTGAATAATTGTCATCCCATCCTACTATTGCTACAGAGTGATTTAAAGGAGCTCTCTTATTTGTACAGTTATATGCTGTTTCATCATCATTAAAATAATTTGAATAATGTGCATATCCTGATGTCACTGAACCATATTGCATTATTGCATTTTTTACAGTTTCTTTATCTTTTCCAAGACGAATAACATCTGTCACATTAAATTGTGTAGGTGCAGTATCCATGTTTGAAGGTCTAGTTGCACCTTGCTCTTCAGACTTAAGATTATATGGTATATCTTTATCTAATTTAGGGCCTGCCCATGCAGTCAAATATCCTATAGCTGTTACATTTGAACTACCTGACATATCGTCTAAGTTCCATCCATATGTTCCACCAGTTGACCACCATCTAAAGTGTTCTTCTGAAAGGTCATAAGTTCCATAACCTTTTAGCTTTAGGTATGACTCTAAAGTTGACATACTAGAAAATGCCCAACAAGTATTAAGGTCTCCTTGATTTTTTGCTGGTGTAGTCAATCCTAAGTTCATTGGATTGTATGATGCACTTGCTTTGTATGTTGATGGAAGACTGCTTCTTCCCTTATTTTGAAGTGTTGTACCTTCCATTTCATGTGGAACTGGTATTACTCCATTGTACTTTACTGTGTCTCCATTTTTGACATCTTCTAGATATTGAAGATAGCTTTCAGAGTACTCTGCAGTTTCTACTCCATCTAGAGTTTTATTGTTTTCTGCTGAGACAGGTATTGTTGACACTATTAAAAAGCAAACTGTCAACAATGCCAGTAGGCTTGACAATTTTTTTGATTTGTACTTTCTCATATTTACCCCCTTGTATGTATTTAATTTTTATTATATCAGATTTCTAAATTTAGGTCATATTTTATTTTGATAAAATATAGATTATTGGTGTATATTAAGTGTAAAATATTATAATTTTATTTTTTATTGTATTTTACAATATATTGATTAGTTAATGAATGTGTTATACTAAAATGTGTTAGTAGTCTTTAAATAAATTGTATTTGATTAATTTAGTTTAGGAGGGTTATATTTGATTTTTAAAAAGCATAAGGAGACAATATTATATTTATTTTTTGGAGCATTTACTACCCTTGTAAATATAGTTTCATATTTATTTTTTACTAGAGTTATTTCATTTAATTTTATGGTTGCAAATGCTTTGGCATGGATACTTGCTGTTTTATTTGCTTATGTTACTAATAAGTTTTTTGTGTTTGAAAGTAAGAAAGTTGAGATAAAGTTTTTATTTAAGGAATTTTTGTCTTTTGTTAGTTTTAGGTTACTTTCTGGTATTATTGAAATGGTTATTATGTATATAACGATTGATTTGATTTCTTTAAATGATATTATAGTTAAAGTCTTTACTAATGTAGTTGTTATAGTTTTAAATTATTTATTTAGTAAAATGATAATTTTTAGAAAATAAAAAGTAGACTACTAGAAATAGTAATCTACTTTTAAAATTTTATTTAATCTTTAAAATCCATCATCAGTTACATTTGATCTTCCCCATCTAGAAACTTTATTAGTTGAAGTGTTTATTTCAACAACTTCTATATATGATCCATTTTTAGCCTTTTCAATAAATCCATCATTATATGAAGAAACATCCTCCCAATATCTAGGATTAATTTTATCCCCTACATACATAGCTGATGGTTTATCATCAACAACTCTATAATAAATTTTATAATCAGAATTTCGAGGTTTACTTGAAATTGTGACCAATACATAATCTTCTTCTTTTACATATAAAGGCTCTGTTTTTACAGAAAGACCTCTTGCAAGTTTATCATCAACCTTAGTATCATTAGTTTTTGGCTTTGTTCCACTTATTGCAGGTTCCTTACTACCAGTTACTGTATCTATCTTACCTGAGTTTTTTATTATAACATCAGAAGAGTTATTGGATATTTTAGTTATTTCCCCATCATTTACAATATATATATTCTTAGCATTTGGCAATATAGTTATAAGCCAAATTTCACCAGAGCTCTCATTTTCTACTTTACAACCATTTTCAGTATAGATATCTAAGTCTTGTATACTACCTTTATTTAGCATTTTATTATTTTTTATATCTCTTATCTCTATAGTACCATTGATTTCTCCTAAATTACTAACATCGCCATTAGGCATATTTATAGTTATTGATTGTTTATATACTCCATCAAATTCAACTTTTATAGCTTTATCAGTTTCTATTTTAAATGAGCTATTTATCCCTGTATCTTTTTCTGGTTTAAATTTTATAATATCATTTGCATCTGCTTTTTTTATAGCTACACTAAGTTCATCAATAGTTTCAACAGTATACTTAGTCTCTTCTTGTATATCCAGTATATCTTCTACAACATTTTCATTCCCTAAACCACCGATTTGAGTAACCTTGTCTATAATCTTAGTATTTAACACATCCTTTTGAGTAGTATCCAATTTATTTCCTGCTAATACTATTGGGGAACTATTTTTAGATGCTAACACACCTACTGCTAAAGAATCTATTAAATCATTCTTATTCTTTGTACCATCTTTTGTCACATAAATATTTTTTATATCAGTATCTTTATAAAATTCTTCTATAATCTTTGCATTTGTCTCACTTCTACTACTGCCTGCTATTCTTGTTGAATTTGGTAGATTTCTTTCTACAGAACTAGAAATAGAGTATGTACCACCTATTACATATGATTTTTCTATATCTTTACTATCTATAAAATTGTCAGCCACTTCAGTACCATTATTTGAATCAGAAAGTATTATTGGCATATTTTCTTGAGCAGCTATAGCTCCAACACTTACTGCATCAGCAAGCCCTTTTTCCCCATTTACTACAACTATTTTAGATATAGATTTTTCCTTATTTAGCTTTTCAGCTAATTTTAAAGAAGTATCATATCTACTATTTCCAGATATTCTTTCAAAATTTATATTTTCTTCATTTAACTGCTTTTCAATATTTGAACTTAGTGCAATTGAACCGCCTATCAAATATACATTTTTTACACCAAGTCTTTTTAATTCTGTTTTGGTTCTACTATCTAATTTATTACTTTGGGTTAATAATATTGGTGCATCTTTTGCCTTTGCAAATGGAGTAGCTGATAAAGCATCTGCTATTGAATTATCATTTACTAGCACAGCACTCTCAGACTTTGTCCATCCAGCTTGACTTATTTTTATTGCAGTTTCCCATCTTCCAGAACCTGTTAATGTGTCTTTTGTAGATGCATTAGATGTATTTCCATGTAATGTAACAGTTAAAAATGTTATAGTTAACAAAGACACTATCTTTTTTGATATTTTCATTAATTCTTACCTCCTAATTTTTTCATAATATTTTATGGAGCATGTACATACTGTATTTTATTTGTAGCTAGCTCATCAAAATGAGATTTTACTGAATGATATCCTATAGCATAATGACCACTTTCAGGATTCCATTTTTTATATGCATTCATTGCACTTAATAACTTCTCCTCTTGACTAGGTAATACCTCCCATACCTCTACATTTGGATTAATTTTTTTAAAATCATTATAATCATATGGTTCTACATAAAATCTTAAGTCTTTTATTTTACCTTCTTTATATAACTCTAATGCGGCTTCTCCTAATGCTCTATGGTCTTCATGTATACCACTAGCCTTAAATGGAGTAACAGTCTTTACCTTTGCATCTGGATATTCTTTTAAGTATTTAAGAATTATTTCCCTTGCTTTTTCTTTATTTAACTCTCCATCATGAGCTCTATTATCTTCTATATGTATATTACTTTCTTTTACGCCCATTGCTTCACAACTGTCTTTAAACTCTTCATCTCTCTCTTTTGAAAATGTACTCTCTGATAGAGAATACTTATGCACATCTTTAATATGATAAGAACATGACCCTCCATCATCTAAGACTTTTCTTATTATCGATTTACTACCATCTGTACACAATATTACATGTGTATCAGTCTTTTCAACATGCTCAATTATAGCACTACCCATACTTAAAGTTTCATCATCTTGATGTGGTGTAAAAAATAAAGTTGCATCTACCACTACTATATCCTCCTATTTCATAAAATGTTATAATTTACAATAAACAGCATAACTATAGAAAAAGATTCCTCTGTTTATTAAGGAATCTTCTCCACAGTATAAGTTATTACCAACCTAGTATCTTAGCTATCTTTTGTATTACTGTCAATTCAACTCCATTACCTATTTGAGTTACTTCTGCACCAAGATTTAATTTTTTACCAAGGGCATTCTTTTGTGAGTCTGTTATATCAGTTTTAGCTAGAAGTATTGGACCTTTACCTGCTGCTAGAGGTCCTGCTGCCAATGCATCTACTAGCATACCATTATTTCCATATCCATCTTTTGCTATATATAGTTTATCTAATTTATCATAATATGTTTCTATGACTTTAGCATTGGTATCGTGTCTTGTTTCTCCTTCAACTCTTTGAACTTTTCTATCTTTATCAATATCAACAAGTTGATTTTCAATTTGGCTAGATACATTATTAGAACCACCAACTATGCCAATCTCTTTTCCATCCATCAACTTGATTGCTTCTGCTGAGAGATCATTCCAACCATTTACTATTATAGGAGCCTTAAGTTCAGCAGCTTTAGCAGCTATACTCATAGCATCTGCTTCCCCTTTTGCACCTACTACAAATGCCTCTTTAAAAGAACCCATAGCTTTTGCTACTTCTACAGAAGTTGTATGTCTATCATCTCCAGCTAGTCTTTCAACATTCTTAGTTATTGATTCTAATTGCTTTTTAGCTGTGTTTGATACTGCTGACTCTCCGCCTACTATATATATTTTAGCAGATGGGCTTTTCTTAATTATATCTTTTATATAGTCTAAAGTTACTTTTGGTATTTCATTATCAGCTGCCAGCAGTATAGGTGCTTTTTTAGATTGAGCTAGTGGTGTAGCTGCTAACCCGTCAACTAATTTATTTGAATTAACTATAACTACATTATCAGTATATTTTGTTTGTTTTGCTATAGCTACTGCTGTTGCATATCTATCGTCTCCAGCTATTAATTTAACTTTTGAATTTCCTTCTAATGCTGACTTAGTATCTTTTAACTCTTTTTCGTTAGTGCTCTCTACAGTGAGCTCTATCGCTTTTCCAGATGCATCAGTATATTTAACAGTAAATTTATACTTTCCTGTTTCTGAATCTTTTGCTGAAATATCACTAATTGATTTTGATGTACCATTTACTACCATATTACCTTGAACAGTTAATCTATATCCATCGTATAAATCTTGTGGTGAAACTGTGTTTAAATCACTATTTTTTATAGTTATTTCAGCTAATTGAACATCATCAATATTTTTAGCTCCTGCTACACCTAATTTATTTATTTTATTTACTTTAAAACCTTCTGCAGAAGGATCTAAATTTGTCCCAGTTGAATCAACTGGATTTACTGTTAAATCAACCTTTTCATCACCAATACTAACTAATATAGTTTTAGAAGTTACTGTTTCTGCTTTATCTCTTAGTGTTATAACTAACTTATCATTGGCACTATCATATGAAGCTTTTACATCTGCAACTTTATAAATTCCATTAGTTTCAGTTTTAGCTTTTTCTGTTATTGAATTAGCTTCAGCCGAAAGGTCTGCTGAATTTTCATATTTTTCAATTGCTTCAGCAACTACTTCATTTGCACTATTTGTTGTATGCCCTTTGTCTGTTATAGTTACAAGAAGTTCTTTATTTTCTCCTAAAGCATTTACTAGTTTTTCTAATTCATCTATATTAGTTATTATTTTTAATTGTGATGAAGTTTCACCAACTTTTATTTCATATATTGGTTGTCCAACTTGAGAACCTCCAGTATATTTTTGAGACATTAGGTCTCTAACCTTTGAAACTAATTCTGTAGCTTCTTTTTTAGTTATTGTTTGTTTTTTTACCTGTGTAGTTTCTGCAGCAAAAATTGGAGCTACTGATGTACTTATCATAGCAGCTGCCATAACTACTGAAAGATTTTTTCTATTCATGGTATTCTCCCCCTAAAAAATTCAGTTTTTTATCAATTTTTCCTTATTTACCAATTATAATATATATCTGACATTATTTCAATAAATAGGATGTATTGTAATAATTAACCATTGACCATAAAATTCATTTTAGTGCTTTATTTTATAAATATTTATGTATACAAAAAAGTAACAAAATTGTAATTTTTTTTTATAATCCAGTTTATAACTAATAGACTTTTCATCTTCTTTATAGTATAATATTAAATGGAAGAAAGAAATTTCAAGCATCTCTTTTTTCCGTATTTCTCACACAGAAAAAGAAGCTGATTTTCAGCTTCTTTTTCATTTATATATATAATTATTTGACTGTAATTAGAATATAAAAAGTCAAAATGCTTTATTAATCTTTTCATTTAATAAAAATTATATGAATATTTCTTAGTTAAATTTATATAAGTATTGTACTGTTGCTTCCCTTATATTTTTATTTAAAGCTTCAAACATATCATATCCCTCTAAAGCATATTCTTTAAATGGGTCTTTTTGTGCATAAGTTTTAAGACCTACATACTGTCTTAACTGTTCCATAGCATCTATATGATCTATCCAGTATTGGTCAACTACTTTTAAAAGCACTGTCTTTTCTAACTCAACAACCTTATCAATACCAATCATCATCTTTTTCAAATCATATACTCTTTTGGAAATTTCATAAGTACTATCAATTATCTCTTGAACACTTTTTTTATCTACACCAGGTATTAGTAACGTATCTGCTGGCATAAATGTACTATATAAATATTTAAAATATCCATAATAATCTCTTTTTCTTCCAACTAAATAAGTTTCTCCTGCTTCTTGTATGATGTCCTTAACCATTTTTTGAATATCTTCTTGGATATCCTCATCATTTAACACTTTGTTTCTTTCATTATATACAACTTTTCTTTGTTCATTAATAGTATCATCATACTTAAGGACGTTTTTTCTTATTTCAAAGTTTTTACCTTCAACACCTTTTTGTGCTCTTTCTATAGCTCTTGTAAGTGCTTTACTTTCAATAGCTATATTTTCCTTTGAACTCGTTCTCTTCATAAGTTTCTCTATAGTCTTTCCACCATAAAGTTTTATCACATCATCTTCAAGACTTACAAAAAATCTTGATGTTCCAGGGTCTCCTTGACGACCAGAACGACCTCTGAGCTGATTATCAATTCTTCTTGATTCATGTCTTTCTGTCCCAATAACATAAAGACCACCTAAATTTTTAACTTGCTGTTCTTCTTCTTTATCTCCTGCACCTAGAGAAATATCGGTACCTCTACCTGCCATATTTGTAGCAATCGTTATAGCATCTAATTTCCCAGCTTTAGAAATTATTTCGGCTTCTTTATCATGTTGCTTTGCATTTAGTACTTGATGCTTAATACCTTGCTTTTTAAGCATTTTAGATAATTTTTCAGACTTTTCAACAGAAACTGTTCCTACAAGTATTGGCTGTCTAGTCTTATGTATCCTTATTATTTCTTCTACAACAGCATTATACTTTTCTTCTTCAGTTTTAAACACCTTATCATGTAAATCTCCTCTAATAACTGGTTTATTAGTTGGTATTTGAACAACATTTAATTTATAAATTGACTCAAATTCCCCTTCTTCTGTCTTTGCAGTACCAGTCATACCAGAAAGTTTTTCGTATAGTC
Source organism: Clostridioides sp. ZZV15-6598 (assembly GCF_020657705.1). Classification (NCBI taxonomy): domain Bacteria; kingdom Bacillati; phylum Bacillota; class Clostridia; order Peptostreptococcales; family Peptostreptococcaceae; genus Clostridioides; species Clostridioides sp. ZZV15-6598. The sequence goes on from NZ_JAGWCS010000004.1 coordinate 50,206, forward strand.
TAAAGAAGTTTTGATAAGTAACAGTAGCCATAGTCTTAGATTCGTTTTTTATCTCAACACCTTCTTTGGCTTCTATAGCTTGGTGAAGTCCATCTGTATATCTTCTTCCATCCATTACTCTTCCTGTAAATTCGTCAACTATCATTACTTCTCCATTTGAAATAACATAATCAACATCTTTTTCCATAAGCTTATAACCTCTTAAAGCTTGATTTATATGATGATATAGTTCTATGTTCTTTATATCAGTAAGGTTTGTTATCCCAAAAAATGACTCAGCTTTACTTATGCCACTTGCTGTTAAAGCTATAGTTTTGTCTTTTCTATCCATTTCAAAGTCTTCTTCTTTAACAGTTTTTATAAAGCTATTTGCCAATTCATAAAGTTTTAAATCTTCATCACCATCTCCTGCAATAATAAGTGGAGTTCTAGCTTCATCTATTAATATTGAGTCTACCTCATCTACTATGGCAAAATTTAGTTCTCTTTGTACTTTATAAGATAAATCTGGTACCATATTATCTCTTAAATAGTCAAATCCAAATTCACTATTTGTACCATAAGTTATATCACATTTATATTGTTGTTTTCTTATACTTGGGTCTTGGTTAGCTATAATTACCCCTACTGTCATGCCAAGAGATTCATAAACTGGACGCATAAGCTCTTTATCACGTTCTGCCAAGTAATCATTTACTGTGATTACATGTACACCTTTACCTGTAAGGGCATTTAAATATACTGGTGCTACTTCAACTAGTGTTTTACCTTCACCAGTTTTCATCTCTGCTATCTTACCTTGATGTATTACTATACCACCAATTAACTGCACTCTATATTGTCTCATGCCTAGTGTTCTTCTTGATACCTCTCTTACAACTGCAAAGGCTTCAATTAGTATATCATCTAAAGATTCACCCTTACTCAATCTATTTTTAAATATACTAGTCATTTTTTTCAATTCATCATCAGATAAATTTTGCATTTTATCTTCTAATATCTCTATTTTATCTACTATTAGATTTAATCTTTTAATTTCTTGCTCATCTGCTTTATCTAGTATTGTATCTAAAACTGACATATATTTCTTACCTCCTTATTTATCATACAACTATTATTATACCTTAAAAAATCAGAATAGTAGACAACTTTTTTTATTTATAGTATAATAATCATACTTAAATGAATTACATCCTTTAATCATTTGAGTATTTCTCACAAAAAAGAGAGTCTAAATATTTAGGCTCTCTTTTATTTTTCTATTTTAATGTCAAATATAAAAAGGATTTCTTATATAAGAAATCCTTTTTAATACAATTTATTTTAAAATCTCTATTACATATCTAATAAATCTTTTACTTTTGTTATAACTGAATTAGCTATTCCTTGACCAACTTGAACTAAATTTTTAGTATCTTTAGCTGCACTCTTACTTATACCTACATGTTGGTCAGATGATAAACTATCAGTCGCTAATATTATTGGAGCTGGAGATACAACAGTAGCACTTCCAGTTATTGGTTTACCATCTGAATCAAGTGTTACACCGAAATTACCAGCCACTGCTGCTGCTGCTAATGCATCAACTAATTGATCTTCCTTAGTAGAACCATCTTTAGCTACAAAGTAATTTTCTACTTCACCTTGTCTGAAGTAATCTTCTTCTTTCATAACTTCAGCATTAGTTTCTTGTCTGTCATCTCCACTTATTCTATCTGGTGAATTACCAGTTGCATCATCTATTGCTTCCATTACTTCTTTAGAAACACTATTTACTCCACCTATTATATCAACTTTTGCATCATCTAAGAAATCTTCTGCTTCAGCACTTAAAGTTTTTGCTTTTCCATCAACAACAACAATTGGAGTAGCTTGACCTTTTGTATCTAAATCACCACTAGAATTTCTTAATTGAGAAGCAACTGGAGCTATACTCATAGCATCAGCAAGTCCTGTTCCTCCTACTACAAATGCTTTATCATTATCTAAACCTATTTCATCTGCTATTTCTAGAGAAGTTGCATATCTATCATCTCCAGCTAGTCTTGTAACTTTAAGACCCATATCTTTTAATTCATTTTCTACATCTTTAGATATAGAGTTTACACCACCAGCTAAGTATACCTTTTTAGAAGTATTTACCCCAGTTGTAGTCTTTAGATCCATAACTCTCTTTATTTCTGATTTAGTTGCTGAATCTAACTTATCTTTTGAAGTTAATAATAATGGAGCTTTTTTCTCTGATGCTAAAGGTGAAGCAACAAGACCATCTACTATTGCTTGAGAACCTACTAAAACAACATTATCAACTGCATCTTTAAATAAAGCATTATCATCATTTGAATTATAATATTTAGAACTTAATTCCACTGCAGTTTCTATTCTGTCATCACCAGCTACAACTACATTATTTGAATAACCATTATTATAATTTTTTAAATCTTTTATATAATCTGTTAAATCTTTTATTTTATCAGCTTTTATTACTAATTTTGCTGGAGCATTTGTATTGTCTCCACTTGCAGATTTAGTTTCTAATCTTTTACCTTCTGGATAAAGAACAACTTGATATTTTCCACTAACTGTACTTACAGCGTTTGAATTAGTTCCATTTGCATCTAAGTCATCATAAAGATCATTTAAATCACTTTGCTTAAATACATATTTTTTAGCTAAGTCTTGAGCAGTCTTACTTGAACTTGCATCTATATCTATTGACTCTTCTTTAGCATTTATAACTCTAAGAACTTCTGTTTTATTTGCATCTGGTGTAACTTTTGTAAATATACTAATTGTTCCAGCACTTGTATCTACTTTAAATGATTCATTCATATCTACCTTTGGTACAGCAGTATCACTAACATCAAGTTCACAAGTTGCAAGAGTTAATGTTTTTGCATCAGCAAATGCAGCAGTTCCATCAGCTACTCCAACTTTATATTTTGCTGCTGCATCTGCATTTACTGTAACAACAAGTTTTTCTGCCCCTGTTGAACCTGTAATATTAAAGTTAAACAAATCAGAACCTTTAAGGTTTTTCCCTGCTGTAACATTAAGTTTTGCAGATGTATCACCCTCTATAACTGCTCCTAGCTTAACAGTTGTTGCAGCGTTTAATATCACTTTATTTTCAATAGCTTTTTGCATTGCTTTTAAGTCATCTACTGTTACACTTTGTTTATCAGCATTGTAAGTAATTGTGAAATCTACAAAATCTCCATCACCTAATCCGTCTAGTTTAGCATCAACAAGATTAAATAATGTTTTTGAATCCTTAACCTCTGCAGCTACTGTTTTTCCTTCAAAACTAACAGCGATATTTGATATTATTTTTTTATCTAGCCCATCTTGTAATTCCTTAACTGCTTTTTCATATTTCCCTTGTACTACAGTATAATCTGCAGGTTCTACAGTTGCAGCAAAAACAGGCGCAGCCGAAGCTAGTACTGTTAAACCTGACATAGCTATTGCTATATTTTTCTTATTCATTTCTTAAATTCCTCCCAACATTATATTAAATTACATCTCTTTATTATGTACATAGAATAATCATCCATATATTCCTAATATTTCTCACATCTCTATAATAATCCATTTTTATTCTTTTTGCAAGCTATTTTTTTAAATTATTATTTTCTCCAAATATATGAGTTTTTATACCCAAAACTTTAAGATGTAACAAACTAATAAATTTAATTTTACTTATTTAAAAATTCTTGAGTTGCATACACTTGTCCATCTGGTAATATGTATAATCCAAATCCAGTATATGCAAACTTAGAGTTCAACATGTTTTCATTATACTTATCAGACTTCTTCCAGACTGTAAATATTACATTTGCCACTTCCCTAGCATCTTTTGTTGTATAAGTACTCTTTGTAGTAAGTGGTACAAAAGCTATATTTTCTTCACTTCTCACTCCTCCAGAAAACAATTCCGCAGCATTTTTACCATTTATTACATGTGCAAATTCACCTTTATCAGCCATATACTTAGACCAATAATTTGCCATTCCTTGTAAGTTTTTAGACATTTGTAATGCTTCTTTACCTTTTTCTTTTCTATAAGAATTCACCAAATCATACATTTCACTAGAAACCATCATCTTAAATTCAGCACTATTCATGTCATTAGTCTTATATTCAAGTACATTTACCTCTACTGATATTGATGTAGTTTTTCCACCAATATCAGTAGCCTTTATAGTCACTTTATATTTACCAACCTTATCAGTGTTAACCTCTCCTATGAGTTCTGGCTTCAATTCATTTCCTTTATTGTCCTTTGCAACTATATTTAGTTTGCTTACATCAAACTTATCTCCTTGATAGATATTTAAATTTCCAACAGTTATTATTGGTGCACTTGCGTCTAATGCTGATGCACTTAAGCATTGCTCTAGTGTCTTTTCATCTATACCACCTAATGCTGTAACTTTATCAGCACTTCTAAGTACAGATTTATCACTGCTTCCATCAACCAATACTATTGGTGCATTTTTAGCTATAGAAGAACCAGCAACTGCATCCACTAATTGAAACCCTTTAGAAAGATAGAATTCTTTTGCTGAACTGTAAAAATGTTTTATGACTTTTTTGTTAGTCTCAAATCTATCTTCACCAGCCAATCTAACTGCATTAGTTTTTTTAACTAAATCATTACTTATTATCTCTTCTGAACCAAGTGCATAACATTGTACACCTTCTTTTTTCTCAAATGGTACACTTTTCCCATCAGTTAAAATTATAGGAGCTCCATCTCTTGATGCTACTGATGATGCACTCATAGCATCTGCTTCACCTGTATACCCATTAGTTATAAAAACCTTATCTATAGGCTTTATTAAAGCTATTTCTTTTGCTATAAGATAACTTGTTTCTATTCTATCATTACCACCTATTCTTTTGACTTCTATTCCTTTTTGCTTTAATTTATTTTCAACTGATTTTCCTATTGAATCTTCAGTCCCTATTATGTAAACTTTTTTTACACCTTTTAACATGTTTTCTGTATCTGATGGTATATTATTTCTTTGTGATAATAATATAGGTGCTTTAGCTGCTCCTGCTAGTCCACTTGCACTAAGTCCATCTGCTAAAGTATTATCTGTATTTACTAGTACTACATTTTCATATGTTTGCTTCTGTGCAATTTTGGCAGCTGTCTCATATCTATCTTTTCCTTGTATTTTTTCTATACTTGAAAGTGCATCAATATTCATTGTCCCTGCCATTATTAATGATATTACTAATCCTGTTGATAATATTCTCTTATTTACCTTCATAAAATTCCTCCTACCAATCTTTTAATAATTCAACTATTATAAATTACATCCTCAGTAGTTATTCCCTTAAAATTTATAAATGTCTAAAATAAAAAACATCTAAAATACCATAACCTATAAAGTAATAACAAAATAGACTACAAAAAGTACTTTAGATGTGATTTTAAATTTTATGATACCAGTAAATTAATAAAAAAACAAGATTTATGGTAGTTTTTTACAAACTACCTTCATTACCATTTAAAAATTCTTGAGTAGCATGTACCTGACCATCAGATAATATATAAAGTCCAAATCCAGTACTAAAAAATTCGTCACTAAGCATATTTGCATTGTATTCTGGTGACTTCTTCCACACTTCGAATACAGTCTTTGCCAAATCTTTTGCATCTTGAGTCGTTTGGACATTCTTAGAATTAATATAAATATATGCTATATTTTCCTCGCTTCTCATTCCAAAATCAGAAAATACTTGTGGCGCATTTTTGCCATTTATATAATGTGCAAAAACTTTTTTATCCATCATATACTTAGACCATGCATTTGCCATACTTTCTAGTTTACTAGATACTACTAAAGCTTCCTTACCTTTTTCTTTTCTATAAGAATTAATTAAGTTATACATTTCAGTAGAAACCATCTTTTTAAATTCTGGGCTATTATAATCATGAGTTTTATCATCTAGTACTTTTATTTCTACTCTTTTTTCTGTACTTTGTCCCCATTCATCTGTAGCCTTTAGTGTCAATATATATGTACCTACTCTATTTGTATCTATAAATCCATCAACTTTTATTGGCAATACTTTTCCTGTATTGTCTTTAGCCACTATATTCAACTTACTACTATCAAACTTTTCACCTTTATATATCTCTGTAGCTCCTATTGTGATAGTTGGACGTTGTCCATTTGACTTTGATGCGCTTATACATTGTTCTATTACCTTGTCACTTAACTCACCTATAGAAGTTATGTGTTTAGCTCCTTCTAATACAAGCTTACTACTACCATCATTAACTAATACCATTGGAAAATCTTTAGTTAGTGGTGCAGCTGCTATAGCATCTACTAATTGATAGCCATCTGATACATAGAATCCATCTGAATTTTTATAAAAATAGTCTATTACCTTCTCATTAGTTTCAAATCGGTCAGTTCCTTCTATTCTTACTGAGTTTGTATTCTTAACTATAGCACTACTCATTATTTCTTCTGAGCCTATACAATATGATTGTATACTTTTAACATCAAAGGGCACACTCTTCCCATCTGTAAGTATGATTGGAGCACCATCTCTAGTAGCTACTGATGATACACTCATAGCATCTGCTTCTCCACTGTAGGCATTAGTTAATAGTACCTTATCCACTTTTTTTATAGTTGCTATTTCTTTAGCTATTAGATAACTTGTTTTTAGTCTATCTTCTCCACCAATTCTCTTGACTTCTATATTTTTAGAATTTAATTCTTTTTCTACTGATTTACTTATAGTATCTTCTGTACCTATTATGTATGCTTTTTTGATATTTTTTAAACATCTATTTGTATCTGTTGGTATCTTGTTTTTTTGTGTAAATAGTATTGGTGCTTTTGTTGCACCTGACAATCCACTTGCACTTAATCCATCTGCAAGCGATTTTTCTGTATTCACTAAAATTACTGTTTCATAAGTTTGTCTATCAGCTATCTTTGCTGCTGTTTCATATCTATCTTTACCATATATTTTTTCTACTGTTGATGATGCATTTACATTTTTAAAGCTCACCAATATTAATGCTACTGCTAGACCTAATGATAATATTTTTTTGTTCATTTTCATATCCCCCTGATGATTTTTATATTTTATATTTATAAAAGAAGTACTGTTTCTTTATTTTTCCTTTATTTTCTATACATTATAAAGTATATCTTATATAAATATCTTTCGTCTAGATATTAATGTCTTATTTCGTCAAAATTTAGATAAATTATTTTTAGGTATATTTTTAATATCTTAAAACACAATCTATGTATAAAAACTATTTTATATCATATATATGTAGTTAATATTATATTATTCTTTTAACTACATTTTTACTAAAATAGATTAAATAAAAAATAAGAATGTATTTTAGATATATAAATTTATATATCTAAATACATTCTTATTCTAGTTCTTACTAATCTTAGTATAGTTATTTTGATTCAATTAAACTCTTAATCTTATCCACTACAGATGAAGCTATTCCTCCACCCACTTCAAACAACTTAGATGAATTTTTATTTTTTAATGATGCTTCTTGTGATTTATCTAACGTATTTGTAGCAAGTACAACTGGTGAATTATTCTTGGCTGCCAATGGTCCAACTGCTAAAGCATCTATAAGCTTATCTTGATTAGCAACCACAATTCCATCCAATTTAGACTGAGAATAGAATTTATCTATTACTTTAGCATTAGTCTCCTGTCTATTTTGACCTGCTATTCTATTTTTTGATACATCTTTATTTGCTATTTTTCCGACTTGTTCAATAGCCTTGTTAGATATTTTTTCTACTCCACCAATAAAGTATACATTTGACACCTTGTTCGATTTAATAAATTGTTCTGCTTCATTATCTACACCATCTTTTTGTGTAAGTACTATTGGAGTTTTTTCCTTACCAGCTAGTGATGCTATTGATAATGAATCTGCTTCTCCATTTCCTGCCCCTATATACAACTTGCTTACATTATTTGTCTTATCAATTTCTTTTGCTATATTAATAGAAGTTTGATATCTTGTATCTCCACCTATTCTTTGAACTGATATTTTTGAATTTACTCCTTTAATAGCTTCAACAACTGAATTTGGCATTGAGTTATTTCCACCTATTACAATTACTTTTGATGGATTTAATCTTTTTAGTTCCTCTACAGTTTTTTGAGGAAGTTTATCATTTGAAGATAAAAGAATTGGTGAGTTTTTTACACTAGCAAGTGGTGTAGCTGTAAGCCCATCTACCATACTTCTATCTTCTCCATTTACTATTACAACTGTATCTGATTTTGTCCAACCACTTTGAGATATTTTGACAGCAGTCTCAAATCTATCAGCACCTTTTAATTTTTTTACTGCAACATTAGATGTAGAATCACTTGAACTTCCTCCGCCAGAGTTTCCACCACTAGATGAGCCACCTGAATTGCTTCCTCCACCGTTATTGCCACCATTATTATCTGGTGGTAATTCGTCTGGTTTAGATAATTCATTTTCAACTATATACTCTAAGCTTTTTGGAAGTGTAACCTCTACATATTTATTTACTGTAGCTGTTCTTCCTTTACCTGATTTTTGTGATAATCCAAGTTTTAATATTATGTTTGAGCCACTTTCTTCTGTTTCTTTGCTTACAACAGAATATTTTACTCTAATATTATTTAATAGATACTCAAGTGATTCACTTTTCTCAACCTTGTACTTTTCAGGGTCGTTTTTACTAGCTCCAGTTCCTCCTATTGGTTTTACTTCATTCTCATTGATAAGAGTAAATATTAAACCTTCGCCAGAATCTATACTTTCATAATCAATTGTTTTATTGTTGTAAGTTACAATTTTTAAAGCTGCATTACTACTTGTTCCATTCCCCAAAACTTTATATCCAGCATTTGAATTACTGCCAGATTTTTTTACAGATATTCTTCCTATGCTTAAGCTACTTTCATTTAGCAAATTTTCATTTGATGTAACATATATATCTAATGTTGTTGTATTACTTGCTTTATCATATGTTGAAACACAATTAGCATTTGCATTTCCACTTTTTATCTGAGCTTCTATATTATCAGCCCACTTAATCTTTTGTCCTTGCTCATTATCTGATACTTCCACTTCACCTTGTACTTTTATACTAGCTTGAAATGAATATACTATATTTTCTACTGAATCCACAGATATATCTATAGTATTTACTTTTTCATATGTTTTTGCCCCTTGTAATACTGGAGCTGCATATGCATATGTAGCACTACCAGTTACAGCCACTGCCATAGTCGACACTGCTAAAGTTCTTATAAGAGATTTTCCTTTACTCATAACACCCGTCCTTATCTACCATTAGCTAGGTGGATACAATCAAATATCCACCTAACCTTATTTATTTAATTTATACTATCTTAATTTTATATCTATATCCATGTACTATATTTACTTCATATTTTATATTTTATATTTAATTCTTCAAAATTTTATTAGCTATTAATATTAACTATTGAATTCCATCAGTATTATTTTGTTAGATTTAAACTTCTATTACCTATTTATCTCTAACAATATTACCTTTTACTTTATTATTTATAGATATAATCTTCTTGTTGCTAACATCAATAGTATTTTTTGTAGATTTTCTCGCTTTACTATTACTATCAGTAAGACTTATAGTATTTAACTCATCATAATTTTTAGCTCCCACAGGTACATACATTGTATCACTTACAAATCTTTGACCTATTGGAGTATCTCCTTGAAGTTCATTATATCTATACAATTCTGCCTTAACCCTATCACTTAAAGAATCAAAGCTTTCTTTTGCCATATAGTAAACCCATGTACCTTTACTTATTTCACCTAATTCACCTTTTTCTGGCACTTCTGCAAATAAAAGCGCTTCTCCAGATATAGTTTTATTATTTTTATCTATAAGTAATGGTAAATTAAATGCTGGATTTCCACTGTATTCACCTGTAATTACTATTGAACCAGCTGGAATCTTAGCTGTTTCATCTTCACTCGTATTAGTATCATCCTTTTGATATACATAATCTTCTGCTAGTTTTCCAATTCCATTAGTACGCGTTTGGTCTGCACTATTTACTGTTCCAATCTCTATGTTGTCACCTGGAGGCCCTATTATATCTAACTCTGCTACTTCTATATTAGACTTATTATTTGATATTAGTTTTACATATCTAGCTTGGTATGTCCAAAGTTTACCATCTTTATTAAATGTAACTCTAGCTTCATTATCTTGGTCTTTTCCTCCACCAACTAAATCTTGTCCATATTCAAAAGTTCCTTGGCTAGCATCTTCCCAATTCTTTTTATCATTACTTACTTGTATCTTGTAATTTGTCAATGGATTATATGTTGTACTTGTATCTTTTCTAAAGTTGAATAATCCTTTTAATGATAATTTTCTAGCTTCAGTTTTTGGCTTTGTATATTTTAATCCTACTATAGGCAATGTTTCCTTCATATCTACTATTATATATGGATTTTCTTCTACATTTATATCTGGGTCTTTTTGTGGGTCTTTGTTCCACTCAGCTTTACTTATTCTCTTTCCTTTATATGTAGTACTTGCATCATTATCCTTGATATTATCAATCTCTGGATTTTGTAATGGTCCATGTGAGTCATTTTCAGTTCTAACATCACCATCAGAAACAGTATTTGTTATAAATGACCATGCTGACTTGTTTATTTTTCCTTCATCTGATAATTTTACAGTACCAACTTCAAACTCATCTGTTGGATTTAGATGATAGTCATAAGCAACTACTTTATATGTAAATACTCTATTATTAAGAGGAGATATATTATCAGTAAATTTAGCTTGACTATTTCCTTTTGCATCTACAAATCCTACTGTTCTGTATTTTACTTTAGTCCCATTTTCACTATCTAAATAGTTTCCATCACTTCTTATTATCTCGTATCCTAATATCTTATCTTTGTCTTTATCGACATCTAGGTCTATAGATATTTTATTAGATTTAACTAGAGAACCACTTTGTACTCCATCAGAAAAACTAGCACTTACTTTAGTATCTTCTGCCATGCTTGTTATATTTTCATTTAAAATCTTTCTTCTAGCTTCATCATTTATATATTGTATCTTTCTAGCCTCTTTTTCGTACTTTTTACTATCCATTATACTGTTTAGCTCTGGTGTAATTTCTACTCCCCATGCCTTAAAGTAATCTCTTAAATCTTTTTCAACAACACTTGATGCCATTGCAACTAACATTTGGTCTTTTGGTAAATTATTTATTGGGTCGCCACTTGAAAGTGCTCTGTATTTTCTTGAGATTTTAGCATAGAATGTATCATTGCTTAAATCAGCATCTGAGTTATTCTTTAACATTGAACCAGTGAAATCATCGTCATAAGCTAAATGTAATTGCCACAACATTCCAAGTCTCTCAAATACATTACTTGGTATACCTAAACTGTTTGAAGTTACATGTTCATATATCTTGTCCATTGTTGAACCTTCAAGTCTTGAGTGCGTCTTATCATCAAATGTTTGAGCAAGTAAAGCAAGTACATTGTTACTAGTTTCGCTATATGTCATCTTACCAATGTCTGTAACATGTCCTATCTCATGACCTATTCCCCATCCAAATAAACTTCCTCCTGTAGCTTTTCCACTAGCATCTATTTGGAAAGGTACTCCATTCATAAGCCCTGGAACTGAACCATACTCTACTCCTACATGTAAACCAGAAGCATACATAAATGCTCCAATAAACATTCTTTGATATTTTATATTCATACGAGATTTAGGAGCCATATCATTTTTAGTTATGCCAAATTCATTATCATCTACAGTTCCATTGCCATCTAAGTCTTGTGTCTTAAACACTCCTCTTTCAGAATATATTAAATCCATTATTTGTTCCCATGCAAGCATACTATTGTACAATCTATCTACTTGTGTATTTAAATCAGAATTTCCTTTTGATATTCCTTGATATACAGCTGTTGCAGGAACATTTAATGTAACTTTATCACTTTCAATATCTGTAGTGTTTAATACACCAGTTGTTTCTGAATATCCATATGAATTGCCAATATTAGTTCCTGGATAATATGGTTCTCCCTTTATATCATTCTTATATTTAGCTAATTCTTCTATATAGGCTCTTATCTTTTTCTTAGATTTAGAAACTCCTTCAGGACTCTTATCATTTATCATTCCATTTAAGTTAAGATGTGGTATCTTAGTAGCTCCTGCTACACGTACTTTTATATCTCCACCACTTGGAGCATCATAAGGGTATCTTATATACAAGCTTCCTCCACATTCTACATCTAAACTATGAAGTTTACTTAACTGAATTACATTTTTACCTGTGTTAAGGTTTATTTCTCCACTCTTATATGCACCAGACTCTCCATAGTATTGTGTATATATTAGTTTAGGAGTTCTACCACTTTTACTTCCGACATATACCGTGATTTCATCTCCTGCTCTAGCAGCTACCCCTAATGCTTGCCAGTCATTCCCCATACCTAGGTTATTAGACTTAACAGTATAGTTTCCACTCTTATCTTTGTATTTTCCTGAAACATTTATATCTTGATTTACAGTTGTTACATCAGCAAGTGCGGCTCTATCGTTATACAAGTCTTGTGCTAGCTTTAATTCTCTATCAATAATTGTCTTATATGGATGATATTCTCCACTCACTTTATCAGGAGTACTAATTCTATCTTTTAATTCCGTTATTTTTTCTTGAGTTACATCTTCTTTTAATTCAACTTGCAAGTCATCTACAAATAGATTTCTTACATCTTTTTCTATACTGTCATACTCATAGAATTTAAGTTCTGATATATTAGCTTTATATGAATAAGAAGAACAAACATTTACTTGTATTTTAGTAGCATTTATTGGTTCCTTTAATCTTACCATTACATATCTATTATTATTTACAGGGTCTGTTTTTGTTTCAAAAGGTACATCCCCTAAATTATGTACTTGACCATTTTCATCCCAGTATTGTATTTCAAAGTCATTAATTGTCTTATCAGAAACATCAAAACGAGGTGTAGCCATAAAAGTATCCATAGTATAAGCTTTATCAAAAGTTATTATTGGACCTCTATTTTTTCCTTCAGCTGCATTATAACTTGGGAATGTCCAGTGTGTTGTAAAATCTCCATCAACCACATTAAATTTATTAAATGGATTTTTGTCACTATATTCACTTTTATCATATCCAGCTGGATAAGTAACATCTACTATATGATTTGTTGGTATCCCAGAACCTGCATCTAACTTAGGAGTATTAATTAGTCTGTAGTTAGGTGTTGTTGGAGCATCCACACTTTCAGTTGTTCCTATATATGTTTTAGACATTCCACTAGTGCCTAAATGATTAGTGGCTGTCATTCTAACTTCATATGTTGTATTATCCTTAAGCCCCTCTATTTTTAAACTTGTTCCACGAATAAGTTTGTCATTATATTTTATCCAAGAGCCATTAGAATTTTTTTCTCTGAAATATAAATCAAAGTCTTTAGCCTGTTTATGATTTTTCCAGCTTACATCAAGAGCCTTAAATCTACCTTTAACACTTATACCTTCTGGCGGTTCTGGTTTTGTATCTGGTACAACTTGAAATTCTATTATACTATCTGGACTAAATTGTATAGGCTTATAATTTGAGTCTACATTTTCTGGAACTCCATCCAAATTTTCTGCTGTTGCATCTTTATATCCACTACTCCAATCTCCATTTAAAGATTGTATGCTAACTCTGTATAATCCATATGCTTGTATATCTCTAACATCTATAGTATTTTTACTAGTTTGTAATTTTTTAGTTGATAATACCTTTCCGCTACTGTCAATCGTATCTAATATAAGTTCGTATGCAGATACATTTACTTCATTATTCCAATAAAAAGATACTTTTTCATTTCCAACCGCAGTACTAGTCGATATTTTATTGATTTTAGGTATATTCATTTCTGGTTTTGGTATTTCTTTATATACATTATTTAAAAATTCAACTTTAGATATTTCTGCAAGGTTTCTATCATTTGCTGTTGTAGCTGTTATTTTTATTGTTATCTTTTTTACTGCTACTTGTTTACCAAGATTTATTACTATATCACTATTTTGGACTTCTGCATATGTCTCTACTGCTGACCTACCATATGTAGATGTTGTAGAACTATCATCTTTGCTGATATTATCTTCTTGCTTTGATGTATCTTTGTCAGAATCAGACTTATCTGTTGATGAATTTTCTTTATCATTATTTTCTTTATCATTTGTATTTGAAGTTGAATCTTCTTTATCATTTTTTCCTTCTTGATTATTGTCTAAGTTACTATCAGATTGGTCTATATTTTCATCTTCATTATTTGTCTCTTCTTGTTCGTTATTTACTTTCTCTTGCTCTTGTTCCTCTTTTAAAGTTTCTACATATTCTTTATTTTCATAAGGAACCTGCTGAACATTACCATCTTTATCTGTAACTTCAACTATTCCTTTTGCTGGAGCATTGCCTTCAGGTGCTTTTATATTTATGACTTCCATATCAAGTGCTTCTGATAAAGCTATATCCATTACTGCTGGTTTTTCTTCTGATATCTCATCACCTGCATTTGCTGGAGATATTTTAACTCCACTATTCTCTCCAATAAATAAATCCTCTACCGTACCTTGAATATTTGTATCACTGTTTTTTTCTAATGTTACTTTACTTGTATCTACTATAGGATTGGTAGATACTATACTCTCTAGGCTTTTTTCATCTTCACTTTGACCTAAATTTTTCTGAACATAGTCCAAGTCGGCAATATCTACCTTTCCATCTCTATTTAAATCATATTCACTTTTATTTGAATTTATATTTTTCAATACATCATCATAATCATTCTTATCCACTTTTCCATCATTATTCACATCGCCCATCAAGAATAATTCATAGTTTAAAGGTTTATTTTTATCATCTACACTTGCTCTATTACTTAATAAAACTCTTTGTGAATAACTTGATATATCAATATCTTTAATTTCCTTACTCTTGAATCCTCCTCCAGAGACTTCTACATTGTATTTTCCAACAGGTAAATTATTAAATACAATATTATAATATGATATATTCTCATCTTTATTTTTTATTTCACTTCTACGTGCAGATAGTTTTTTTATAGTATATTCTATATTATCTGCCCCAATATTTAATGTTCCTGAATCTTTTTCTCCAAGCTTTATTATTCCACTATTATTACTATCATCTTTTAATTCCAATTGTGTATTAGTTATACTTTCTGATTCATTATTTTTTATTGGAAGTGAAAAATTTAAATCTACTTCAAGATTCCCCTTTAACTTCTCTGTAACTGATTTTTCAACTGCCCTTAATTTGCCCTCCAAGATAGGTTCTGCAAAAACATTTAGTGGTGCACTACACATTGACACTGCTAGTACACAAGATATTGCCTTTTTCATGAAACAACAATCCTCCCTCAATAAATTTCTAATTTCTCATGAATTTAAATACTATAGTTTCAGACAATAAAAAAAGACACTCAAAGAGAATCTTAATTATAAAATAAAAAGACTTCACTCTTTTTAGCAACTGGCTGATATGGCTTTAAAAGCTTTAACCCCTATAGTTTTGCGTCATTAGGTTTCCCTAATTTTGCCATTTAATTTTCACTACTTTCTTACCCATTTTATACCATTTTTAAACTTTTTGATACAATTTTTTTACACTAAATTATAAAAAAATAACATTTATATTATTATATTAATATAAATGTTATTTTCTATTATAATTTCATTATTTATATATTACTTTCTCACAGCTATCATTTTATGTATACTTTCATATTGTCTATATTTATATTCTCTAGGATACCTAAATTATAACAAATACTTATTTTTTATATCTTCCATAAAACTCATGTGTTGCATATATGTTCTTATCTCCTGTTATGGCTATTCCAAATCCCATTATTTCATATCCTTTATGTAGCATATTGGTACCTTCTTCAGGATTTGTCTTCCACTCATTAAAAATAAAATTACCTATATCATCTGCATCTCTATTTGTATAAACAGGTTTATCTGGAATTTTATATTTAATTATATTTTCACCTTGAACTGCAACATATCCAGGTTTAATCTCACTCCAATCTAAGTACTTTAGAAAAGTAGAGTATGAGTTTTTCCCATTTATTGTGTGAGATAAAGTATTCTTATTTGCCATTAAATTAGACCAATCATTTGCTAATCCCTCTAATCTACTTGCTACAGATAACTCTTTTACTCCGTTTTCTTTTCTATATTGTCTTATATGAGCATATACTTTTCCCTTTATTCTGTCCTTAAATGTTCTATCATTTGGATTATAATATAGTCCTTGTTGATTTGGAGAAGCTTGATTTATACACTGTTTGATTACATTCTGATTTATCCCTCCAAGTACTGTAAGTTTATCTGCTCCACTTAAAATACTCTTATTGCTACCATTTTCTACTAAGACTACAGGAGCATTTTTTGCTATTGTAGAAGCGACTAATGCATCTGTTAATTGTAGACCTTTGCTTAAGTAAAACTCTTTACTGTTTTTATAAAACTCTTGTATAACTCTCTTATTGGTGTCAAACCTATCTGTTCCACCTAACCTAACAGAATTTGTACTTTTTACCAACTCATCACTTATTATTTCGCTAGAACCAAGTGCATAGCTCTTTAATCCTGTAGTGTCAAATCCTACACTATTTCCATCTGTAAGTATTATAGGCACTCCATCTCTTGCAGCTACTGGCGATGCACTTATTGCATCTGCCTCTCCTGTAATTCCATTAGCTATAATTACTTTATCAATAGGTTTGATTTCTTTGATTTTCTCAGCTATTTTCACACTTGTATCAAATCTATTCTCACCAAATATTCTTTGTACAGCTTTCTTTTTAGAAAGTAATTGATTTTCAATATTTTTACTTATTGTCGATTCTGAACCTATTATATATACAGTGTTTGCTTTGTTTAGTCTTTCCATAGTAGTACTTGGAATTTGATTTTGTTTTGTCATTAAAATAGGCGCATTTAAGGCTCCAGCTAAACCACTTGCACTAAGACCATCTGCCAAGCTATTATCTGAATTAATTAGTATTGCTGTATTATAGCTTTGTTTATCTGCTATTTTTGCTGCTGTCTCATACCTGTCATTACCTTTTATTTGTTCAACTGATGTCAACGCATTTACTATAGGAGTATTTACCATTACTAAAGATAGTGTAAGTCCTATAGCTAATATCTTTCTACTATTCTTCATATTATTATTTACCCCCAATATATTTTTCATATTTTTTTATCAATACTTTTGTCCATTCTCAATAAAAAGTTACAGTTTTGTTACCATATTTTATATATAATACCATAGTTATCCATATAACTCAAACACTATGATTAAAGTTTTTATTCTCCATAAATTCAAAACATTATAACTTATTTTATTTTATTAAGCAATAAATTCAAAATAATATATGTTAATAGGATGTTTAATCATTATAAACAATATCATTTATAATAATTTTTTTATAATATTAATTTTACAGTATTATAATCAAAAAATAAGAAAATAAGATACCTCAAATTAATTCTAAATGAGATACCTTATTTTTATTCTTTTTATTTCATTATTTGTATATATTTTATATTGTAGACATCATATCTTATCTAAGCATCTTGTATAAATGTGCATTATAGACATTATATCTTATCTAAACATCTTGTATAAATGTATATTATCTAAACAAACTTATAACATCAAATTTTATATATTATTAGTTCTTAGTAAATAAGTTTATTTTTTCTGCTATTTTTTCTATAGCATTTTTAGCTATTCCTTCACCTATTTGAACTAACTTAGTAGCATTTTTAAGTCTTAATTCAACTACTTCTTCTTGTGACTTAGAAAGTTCTTCTGTAGTTAATACTATTGGTGCTTTTGAACTAGCTGCAAGTGGTGCTGCTGTAAGTGCATCAACTAATTGTCCATTTCCACCTACATAACCATCTTTTGCAACATATGCTTTAGTTGCTCCTGCATAGTACTTGTTGATTACTTTAGCATTAGTATCTTTTCTGTTTTCTCCAGCTAATCTTTCAACTTTGTTGTTTAAATCTATTTCAACTAATTTATCTTCAACCTCTTTTGATACAGAATTCTCTCCACCAACGATTTCTAATTCTTTTCCTTTTAATAGCTTTTCAGCATCTGAGTCTAATTTGCTATCTGTAACTATTATTGGAGCTCCAAACTGAGCAGCTCTAGCAGATATACTCATCGCATCTGCTTCTCCATTTCCACCTACTACAAATGCAGTTTTGAATGTATCTTTTAATTGTTTTGCTATTTCTAAAGAAGTTTCAAATCTGTCATCTCCAGAAACTCTCTCAACCTTACTTACACCTAATTTAGAAAGTTTTGCTTCAGTCTCTTTTGATATTTTAGATTCCCCACCTACTATATATATTTTCTTAGAAGATAAGTTACTTCCAAGTACTCTTAATATCTCAGCTTCTATTTCTGATGGTAATGAATCTTTTTTAGATAATAATATTGGTGCATTTTTTTGAGATGCAAGCGGTGCTGATGCTAATCCATCAACTATAGCATCTTCTCCAACTAAAATTATTGAATCTGCTTCTCCATCTTTGAATCTTTCCTTACTAACTTCTACTGCTGTTGTAAATCTCGAATCTCCTGATAAAACTTCTACTTTTAATTCTTTTCCATCTTTTACATCAGTTAATACTTTGTGTAAATCTCTAACTAATTTATGGTTTTTACTTGATACATTTATTGTTTCTGGCTTTTCATTTGTCTTACTTAAAACCATATCAAAGCTTGATTTTTCTGGTTTATCTTTATCATCACTATCTTCTTGCTCTTGAGTAAGTATTGCTTCATTCTCAAATGTTAAAGTATATCCATTTTTAACTTTATTAACTATTTCTCTACCTAATGTAGTTAATCTAACTCCATCAAATAAATCTTCTGCTGATATGTCTTGTAAATCTGCATTTTTAACTGTTATTGTATGTAATTCTTTTGATTCTATATCGCTATAACTCTTTTCATAGCCTTCAAAAGTACCTTCTTCTGATGTTACTGGTTTTGCAAAGTCTAAATGTTGGTCTCCTACATTTACTGTGATTGTATTTTTTGAATCTTTTGCTCTTTTTACTTCAACTGTGCTAGTAGATTTTATAGTTGCTGATAATTTACTATCAGAATCTTCTGCTAAAGTTGCATTGAAAGCATTAATTGCATCTACTATTTCTTGAGCTGTTTTGTAGTTTTCAATTTTATAGTCAACTACTTTTCCACCTATAGTTTGATGACCTTTATCTTGTATTGTAACTTTTAAACTTTGTCCTTCTACTAATGAGTTTATCTTGTTTTGTAATTGAGTTGCATTAGTTAAGTTTACATTATCTACTTTTATATCGTAAACTCTATCATTTACATTTGCTCCTGCTTTTGTCTCTTCAAACTTAATCTCTAATGCTTTTCTAACCTCTTCTATTAGTTTAGTAGAATCCTTTGCACTTACTGTGTAATTTTTATCAACATTTTCTGACACAGTGTTATCTGCGAATATTGGTGCTGCTGCACTCATAACTGTAGCTCCTGCCATTACTATTGCCATACTTCTCTTTTTGTTACTTAACATATTTATGTCCTCCGAATATTGTTTTTTAATTTTTTATATTCGTATTTCCCACATCTAAATAATATTATATATAATATTATTTTTCAATACATTTTATCAGTTTACATAATTTACTAAGACATATATTAGAAATATAAGAATAAAAAGTTAGATTTTGAATATATAAAAAATTGAATACTAACACATCAAACCTTGTTTTATGTAAATATATTAAGCATTTTATATGGACATAAAAAAATAAAAAAAGGATACCTCATTAATGATTAAAAGAACCATTTTGAGATACCCTCTTACAAACAACTAAATCAATAATTTTCTATCTTTCACACTCTTGATTTGCAACTGTACAAGAAGTTTTACAAGCTGATTGACAAGAAGTTTGACACTCTCCACATCCACCTTTTGCAGCACTTTGCTTTAAAGTAGCTTGAGATAAAGTTTTTACATGTTTATTTTCCATTTTCAACGCCTCCATTTCTAATTGTTTCCTAATTGATTATATCACAAAACCACTTTAATATAAACTCTATTTAAAATTGACACCTAATACGCCTCCAATACCTCCTGCTGCTGATATAAGCAATAACTTATAAATCATTCCTACTTCAAATACGAAGCTCTCTTGTGCTAAAAACACAGTCAAAAAAATACACACTATGTACAAAAGTCCAACTAAAAGCCCATACATAAGTCCCTTTTCTTGCATGTGTTTTGAAGTGTAAAAACCTCCTATAGCTGCAGAAATAGTAGTTATAAATGATGCAACCATAGTTATATTATCTCCACCAATATCTGTAAATGTCAAAAATAAGTTATACACTAATAAAACAGCCAAAGTTATTATATATGCATATCCCAAACCTTTAAAAATATAATTAGATTTTCCCATAAAAAAACCTCCTCTCAAATTAATATATATTCGAGAAAAGGCTTTTAAATTACTATTTTACTGTTCTTCTATTTCTTCTTTTCTAGATTGAACTGTCCCTATAGCCCATTTTTCAAATGGAACTTTAGTTCTGTTTGGTCCTAATTCTAATATTACAACATCATCTTCAACTTTAGCTACATTAGCTACTATTCCACCTATTGTAATGACTTTGTCTCCTACACCTAGGCTACTTCTCATTTCTTTCAATTGTTTGTCTTTTTTCTTTTGAGGTCTAATCATTAGGAAATAAAAGATTGCGATTACTACTACCCATAGACCTACACTCATCATTATTTGTTGCTGTGGCATTAATTTTTCACTCCTTTGTAAATTATACTCTTTCGTAAATCGTAATAAATGTTTATATAACAATTTACTTTCTTTAGCTTTGAGTACTATTGAATATTATATATTAAAATGATTATAATTAATAGTGCAAAACCTATATTTCATACCCATATTTTGCAAAAAATTCATTTCTAAAATCAAGTAATCTATCTTCCATTATTGCTTGTCTTATTTGTTTCATTAAATTTAGTAAAAAGTGAAGATTATGAGTAGTTATCAATCTTGCACCCAATATTTCATTTGCTTTTACAAGATGTCTTATATAGGCTCTTGAATAATTTTTACAAGCATAACAATCACATTCAGGGTCAAGTGGAGTAAAGTCTTCAGCATAAGTTGCATTTCTAACTACTACTTTACCTTGACTAGTCATTGCTGTTCCATTTCTAGCTATACGAGTAGGTAAAACACAGTCAAACATATCTACTCCTCTTATAACACCTTCCACTAAATCATCTGGACTACCAACTCCCATTAAGTATCTTGGTTTGTCTTTTGGCATAAATGGAGTTGTGTGTTCTAGTACATCGTACATAAGTGGTTTTGGTTCTCCAACGCTAAGTCCACCAATCGCATATCCAGGTAAATCAATACTTGTTATTTCTTTTGCTGATTGCTCTCTTAAATCTTTATACATTCCACCTTGTATTATACCAAATAAAGCTTGCTTGTCTGTATTATTATGGGCATCTTTACATCTTTTTAACCATCTTGTTGTTCTTTCTAATGAATTCTTTACATACTCTCTATCTGCTGGGTATGGTGCACACTCATCAAATGCCATCATTATGTCTGAACCTAACGCATTTTGTATTTCCATAGCTTTTTCTGGAGTTAAAAAATGCTTTGAACCATCTAGGTGTGACCTAAATTCTACACCTTCTTCTTTTATCTTTCTCAAAGGCCCTAAGCTAAATACTTGAAATCCTCCACTATCTGTAAGTATTGGTTTATCCCAGTTCATAAACTCATGAAGTCCACCAGCTTTTTTTATAAGTTCATGTCCTGGTCTCATATATAGATGATAAGTGTTACTAAGTATTATTTGTGAGCCAATCTCTTTTAATTCTTCTGGTGTCATAGACTTTACTGTTGC
The DNA here is from genome assembly GCF_020657705.1 of Clostridioides sp. ZZV15-6598. Classification (NCBI taxonomy): domain Bacteria; kingdom Bacillati; phylum Bacillota; class Clostridia; order Peptostreptococcales; family Peptostreptococcaceae; genus Clostridioides; species Clostridioides sp. ZZV15-6598. Next base: position 72,319 of record NZ_JAGWCS010000004.1, read on the forward strand.
TTGAGTCCCAACAGGCATAAATATTGGTGTTTCTATAATCCCATGTGGTGTGTGTAATCTTCCAAGCCTTGCACCACTTTGTTTACAAGTTTTTATCAGTTCGTATCTTACTGCGTACATAAATCTCTCCTTAATAGTTTTTATTTCTAGTTATTCATAATATATATTTTTACTAATCTAAATATCTAATATATTTTCTAAATAGATTTATCTTTATCTTCTTTACTTTGTTGTTCTTTGATTGCTTCTTCGTCATGGATACTCGTTATATTAAGAGCACTTTTGTCTTTTGTTACTAAAAACTTTTTTATAGCAAATAGTCCTGCAATAGCTATAACTCCAATTAAAACGTCTACCATCCCTTCATTTTTAGGAAGCAATAACATTTTTCTAGCTATAGCATATAGTAGTGCCTCAATAAACGCTCCTGGTATGTGAAGTGATAGCATTACTACAAGTTCAACACCTATCACCAAAAGTAATATTTGTGCTAAGAAATCATTAAGCTGACTGTATTGTACTGGATTTTGAAAATCAACTATATATGCTCCCCACATAAGTCTTAATACATCTATTGTACCTAAAAATACTGCTATCAGAACTACTACTGCTAATACACGTTCAAATATAAAAGCAATCTTTAATATAGGGTTATTCTTTTTTTGTTTTTGTAAACTATGCATCTATTACCTCCCTACTTTATAATCATAGCATCTCCAAAACTGAAGAATCTATATCTTTCTTTTACTGCCTCATTATATGCATTTAATACATTATCTTTTCCACAAATAGCACTTACTAACATGATTAATGTAGACTCTGGTAAATGGAAATTAGTTATAAGTCTATCCAAAACCTTAAATTTATAACTTGGATATATAAATATATCTGTCCATCCACTAGTTTCTTTCATCTTGCCATTTTCATCACAAGCTGATTCTATAGTTCTACAACTAGTAGTTCCAACACATACTACATTGTTCCCATGTTCTTTTGCTCTGTTTATTTTGTCAGCTGCCTCTTGACTGACCATATAATATTCTGAATGCATCTTATGATTTAAAACATCATCTACTTTTACTGGTCTAAAAGTACCTAAACCAACGTGTAAAGTTATAAATGCTATATCTACACCTTTTTCTTTTATTTCATTTAATAATTCTTCTGTAAAGTGTAAACCTGCTGTAGGTGCTGCCGCTGAACCATTATGTTTTGAATAGACAGTTTGGTATCTTTCTTTTTCCTCTAATCTAGCAGTTATATATGGAGGAAGTGGCATATTTCCAAGTTCATCTAAAATCTCCTCAAAAATTCCATCATAATGAAACTTTATAATTCTTGAACCTTCATCTGATAAATCTACAACTTCTCCAATCAGCTTTCCATTTCCAAAGGAAAACTTAGTTCCAACTTTTGCTCTTTTGCCTGGTTTTACTAAAGCTTGCCAAGTATCTTCTTCTGTTCTTTTTAATAATAAAAATTCAATTTTTCCACCAGTCTCAAGTTTTTCCCCTATTAATCGAGCAGGTATAACTCTAGTGTTATTTAAAACTAAACAATCTCCTGGACTTAAATATTCTATTATATCTCTAAATACTTTATGCTCAATTTCTCCTGTTTCTTTATCTAATACCATCAATCTTGAACTAGCTCTATCTTCTATAGGAACTTGAGCTATAAGTTCCTGTGGTAAATCAAATTTAAAATCACTTGTTTTCAATGTCAGACTTCCTCTCTTAAAATTTCTCTAGCTACAATAATATCAAAAAAACAACTTATTTTCTACAATATTACCATAATCTATCAATAAATCCCTATTTTTAACATACAGCATATCCACAATATATAGATATTTTTCCACGATATACACGTCTTATCCACAATATATAGATACAGTACACACATTTTTTCTTGCATTTATCCACAGTATCTACAGATATAATTACCATTTTGTGGATATGTTTGAATTTTTGCCCATTTTAGAAATATTTTAATTTAATGATTATTTTTTTAATTGATACTTCTTTCTTCTACTTTTATCTATCACTAGGATAAGGTATTTTTAGATGTTCATAGGCTAATGGCATAGCTACTCTACCTCTAGGACCTCTATTTATAAACCCTAGTTGAAGTAAATATGGCTCATAAACATCTTCTATTGTATTTCTATCTTCACCAATTGAAGCTGCTAATGTGTCAAGACCTACAGGGCCACCCCTAAATTTTTCTATTATAGTCATAAGAAGCTTTTCATCCACAAAATCAAGACCTAAATTATCAACTCCTAAAAGTTCAAGAGCATCCTTCGCGACTTCATCAGTTATCCTTCCATCTGCCCTAACCTGTGCAAAATCTCTAACTCTTTTTAGTAATCTATTTGCTATCCTTGGAGTTCCTCTTGAGCGTTTTGCAAGTTCTAAAGCTCCTTGAGATTGTATTTCTGCATCTAAAATATTTGATGACCTAAGCACTATTTTTGAAAGTTCATCAACTGTATAATAATCTAATTTACAAATAACACCAAATCTATCTCTAAGTGGATTTGTAAGCATACCAGCCCTTGTAGTAGCTCCAATCAGTGTAAATTTAGGAAGGTCAAGCCTTATACTTCTTGCAGATGGCCCTTTACCTATTATTATATCCAAACAAAAATCTTCCATTGCTGGATACAAGACCTCTTCAACACTCCTATTGATTCTATGTATCTCATCTATAAATAAAACATCATTTTCATTCAAATTTGTAAGTATAGCTGCTAAGTCTCCTGCTCTTTCTATTGCGGGTCCTGATGTAATCCTCAAATTTACTCCCATCTCATTAGCTATTATACTTGCTAGTGTAGTTTTTCCAAGCCCTGGTGGCCCATATAAAAGCACATGGTCTAACTGCTCATTTCTTGATTTTGCAGCCTCTATAAATATACTAAGTTGCTCTTTGGATTTTTCTTGACCCAAATAATCTTCTAGTGTCTTTGGTCTTAAACTATTTTCTATATCTATATCTTCCATCTTCATGGTAGAAGTTATTATCCTATTTTCATCTTCAAAATCTTGCATTTATACCCCTCCTTCCTTAATTTTGGAAATCTACTTTATTTTAAATATTATTTTACATTCACAAATTAAATGCTACTTCATAGATTTACTCATTATATATGTAAGTGATTTTTTTATAATGTCTTCTGTATTCATACCATCTTTTTTACATTTTTGAACTGCCTCTTTTGATTCTGCTAAGGTATATCCCAAAGCTACAAGTGCATCTATAGATTCATCTTGAGATATTAAAGTAGGTTTTTGTGATAATAATGTTGGTTCAAATTCTATATTATTTTTATCTACTTTATCTTTAAGTTCTAAAACGATTCTCTCTGCTGTCTTTTTACCAACGCCTGGAGCTTTAGATAATTTTCCAACATCTTCGCTTAAAATATAAGCTCCTAGTTGTGCTGGTGATGCAAATGATAGTATTGAAAGCCCCACCTTAGGTCCTATTTTTGATACAGATGTAAGCAATTCAAACATCTTTAGTTCTTCTCTGCTTGCAAAACCACAAAGACTCATATCATCTTCTCTTACTATTAGTTTAGTATATATTTTTGCAGTATTCCCTATTTGTAAATTCATTATTGTATTGGATGACACATTTATCTTATATCCTATATCATTGTTTTCAACAACTATACTGTCTATATAAATTTCTTCTACTGTACCTTTTATATAACTATACATACTTCCCACCTATATTCTTTAGAGTTTTTTCAAGTTTATTTGAATGAGCATGGCAAATAGCCACAGCTAGAGCATCTGCAACATCATCTGGTTTTGGAACTTTTTTTAAACTTAAAAATGAGGTTACCATCTGTTGAACTTGTGCTTTATCTGCTCTACCATATCCAACTACACCTTGTTTTACTTGAAGCGGAGTGTATTCATATATTGGTTTGCCATTATGTGCACAAGCAAGCATAGTAACACCTCTAGCCTGTGCTACTGTTATAGCAGTTTTTACATTTTTGTTAAAGAATAGTTCCTCCATTCCAACTTCATCTATATTGTAATTCTTTACTATTGTATCAATTCCTTTATATACAAGTTCCAATCTCTTAGAGATATTCATATGCGCAGGTGTTGTCACTGCCCCATAATCTATTACTTTAAATTTACTATTTTTATATTCAATTATACCATATCCAACTATGGCTATACCTGGGTCAATCCCCAATATCATCATTTTAAAAAATTCCTCCTAAAAATAAAAGAAATACCAAAATGTATTTCTCATAAAAACTTATGTTCTAAATTATTATACCATAAATAATATTAACAAATCATAAAATGGTTTATGTTAAATACAAAATCAAATAAAAAAGTTATATCAAAGCGAACTTATCACTTCAATATAACTTTTATATTTAGTACAAATAAATTATTGTATTTTAATAGGCATTAAATATGGTTTGAATCTCAATATTAACTTAAAATATTAACTTGCGAAATCTTCTAATCTTGAATAGGCATCTTCCTCTGTATCCATAACTACACCTTTTTTAAGTTCATCTTGAACAGTCTTAGGAAGGGAATCTACTCTTATCTTTGTTTTTTCTACTAATGTTTTATTTCCACTATCATCATATTTATACAATGCTATATTTCCATTATCATTTTCAATTGTATATTTACCTTTTATAGTAGTGTTCATTGCTTGTACATCTTTATTATCACTGTTTTTAGATTCTACTAATATGATTTCATTTTTATCCATACTCTTTATCTTTTTAGTTGGATATTCTTGTTTAAAATATGATACTATTTCCGATTTTGTCTTATCTAATAATGACTCTGGCACTACTCCAGCCATTGTAAGTACTCTCTTATAGTTAGTTTCATTTTCGCCTTCGCTTTGAAGCCAAACTTCACAGTTCTTATTTAATCCAAAAGCTTCTTTTGATTCTTCATTCATATTCGCACTAGCACTTACAACTTTACCAGTTTGAACTCCATTGTTTTTTAATTTTGTTCCTATATAAACTCCACTACTTAATACAAATACTCCTACTAGTACTAATGCAGATATTTTCCAAGGAAATAATTCTTTTTTCTTCTTTTCAAACATTGATTACGCCTCCTTTTTCTATTATTTTCTCCAAGCTGTAAGTTTTTATACAATTTAGGTAAATTTTAGAAGAAAATATATCTGTATTTCAAATTAATCTAAAAATAGATATTTTCTAAAAGGAAGTTTTCTCTTAAATGTTATATTCTTGCAATTATATGGACATAATTTATAATAAATAATAGTTTAGGAGGTAATAACTTTGGAAAGAATCAATTGTAATGTAACTAACTGCTCACATAATAACAGCCATATATGTTATGCAGATAAAATTTTTATAAATGGTGAACAAGCTCATAATGATAGACATACTTGCTGTAGTTCGTTTTTAGATGAATCTATTTATAGTAATCTATCTAACAATGTTAACAATAGAAACTGTGAAGAATTAGTTTGTAGTGTCAAGACTTGTAAGTACAATAAAGATGGTAGCTTATGTAATCTTGATAATATAGTAGTTGCTCCTGAAACTGATAGAGTAAATCTTTACACTGAAACATGTTGTTCTAGTTTTAAATGTAAATAATCAAAATATAAATAATATAAGGGTGTCAAAGGTAATCAAAGCAATATACTGTAGAGTATCTACAGATATTGATTTGATTATACTTAACACCCTTATTTATTTTAAATAAAATCTCATTACTATGATTTTGCATATAATATTATAATTGTAATTAAATTTGATAAATTTCTATAAATTGGTATAATCAATATGTAAATTAAATTTAAAGTAATATAGTTAATTATGAAAGAAAATATCAGATATATAGTATTATATAATGTTATATTAACTAGAAATGAGGTGCTTATGAGTACATTTTATATTCAATTTCTTTATTTTGTAATTTATAGCTTTATAGGATGGTGTTGTGAGACTACATATTGTTCCGTTTTGCAAAAACAATTTGTAAATAGAGGTTTTTTAAATGGCCCATTTTGTCCTATATATGGATTTGGGGCACTAGCAATAGTAGCTACACTAACCCCTTTTGTTCATAATATTCCCTTATTATTTGTGTTTAGCATAATTATCACCAGCATAATGGAGTATTTTACAAGTTTTGTATTAGAAAAACTATTTAATATGAAGTGGTGGGATTATTCCAATCACAAGTTCAACATTCATGGAAGAGTTTGTTTAGAAAATTCACTTATGTTTGGTGTGTTATCATTGATTGTAATGCTGATAATACATCCTATTGTAGTTGATTTCATAGATTATATTCCTAAGAATATACTATTTATTCTTGGTATATCTATAGAAATTTATTTTGTTTTAGATTTAATAATTACAGTACACACAATTTTACAATTAAATGGTAAATTAAAACAAATCAATCTTATAATTAAGGAATTAAAAGATAAAAAAGAATACTACAAAATCATTACACAAGAAACTATTGAGAATAAGCTTGAGACTTTAGTTGAAAATAGAATTGAAACTTTAGAAGATAGGTTTGAAATATTAAAAGAAAGAGAAAATTATCGTTATGCTAAAAACAGAATTGAAGAACTTAAAAACAAGCTTAATACTCTACTATCTAGCCACAAATTACTTCATAGACGTATTATTAAAGCGTTCCCTAATATAAGCTCTAATAAGCATAAAGACATTTTAAATAAAATCAAAGAAGACATTAAATCAATAAAAAAAAATAAATAATCAAAATTATATACAATATTATAATATGAATATTTATAAATACAAATAAGGTTTAGAATATTATTGATAATATTCTAAACCTTATTTAATATATTCTAAAACTTACTATTGGCTTATCCTCATTTTTAAATCAAATATTCTAAAAAATTTATATTCTAACCCATTAATACTTCAACAGCTTCTCTAAGAGTGCTAACTTCTCCAACATTGCCAGGGAAAATTATATATGGCATATTAGGAAATTTACTTTCATCTCCTGTCATCCATACTGGTATACCAGGTTTTATTTGCCCCATTACAGTAGCTTTTTTTACTTTTAGTGCCTTAGTTCCAACATCACTAGATGTAATTCCACCCTTTGCTATAATAAAATTTGGTCTTACATTAAGCATACCAACTATACTAGTCACAGCATCTGAAATTTCTACAGAAACCATAAGTTGTTTATCTTTATCATTCGTATCTAAATCAAAACGCTCACGTCTAGTATATACAGCAACAGTCTTTCCATTAGTTATTTTCTCTTCTACAACTTGTATAACTCTTTTTACTTCATTTTTCAGACCATTTTCCTGTAAAACTAAATGTTGATTAAACTCTATAAATTCTATAGGATGTTTACAATTTTTAAGTTCTTCTAGTTGTTGAGTAGTTTTATTTACATGTGAACCAACAAGTATAATACCTCCATTAGTATTATCTTTTGATACTAATTCTTCTTTAGTAAGTAAATCCTTGTCACTTACCCCTCCAAGTACCTTTGTTATAGCAGCAGCACTTCTAAATATAAATTCTTTCCCACTGTTTACTGCACGTATAAACGCAATTGTAAATACCTTTACATCCATATAATCAATTGCATTTACAATGATTTTATTGAAGTTCTTAGCCATTTTAAGCTTTTCTGTTATACTATCAATATTTAAACTTCTAAGTTCATCTAATGAAACGTATATCATATCACTAGATTTATATTCTCCATTTGTTTTTTCTTCACACCATTTTCCTATATCAGAAGATTTATAGCCAAAGGATTTGTCTTTTGCAAATTCAGTCATTCCTGCTGGTACAAGCATCTCTCCTTCTTTTACATAATGTACATTGTCTATGGTAAATCTTCCACCTTCTTTGAAGAATGGCATTATTATTTCACCATCAAATAGTTTTCCTGATAATTTTTCTACCTCATTTTTCAACAGATTAGTTTCAAGAGGATAATGCCCCCTCATTGTGGAATCACTACGGCTTATGATAATGAAATCCTTATTAACTTTTTGAGAAATATCTACAATATTTTTTGAAATTTCCTTATGCACTTCTGTTGTTTGAGCAACTGTAAATCCCCTTGAATTAGTAAGTATAAAAAACATACTGTTTTCTTCATCAAAACCTTGCTCTATGCTATTCTTATCCCAATCAGTATATACAGAAACATCATGAACTGTTTGTACTCCAGTTGGGTCATCATCTAATACAATAATCTTTCTATTTAAATTTTTAAGTTCATTTACAAGTAATTTATTTAATTTATCTTCATCTACAGTCTTAAAAGTATCAAGTATATCTATGTTAATTGCATTGACTTCTCTCACTAAAAATCCCCCTTTATGTAATTTATTACAGTATGTATGTATTTAATATTTATATTTTTTATAAACCTGGAAGTGGTACAATACCGTTTATAACACTAAGTAATAAAACCATTGCAAATGCTGTAATACCAGCAATTGTACCTCCTATCGTCCATGAATTTAAAGTATCTTTAACTGACAATCCACTAAATCTTGAAAGTACCCAGAATCCAGAATCGTTTGGAAGAGAAAAACCAACACCACCAGCACATATAGCAAGCCCTACTAAAACTGGTGACATACCAGTTGCTAAAATTGTAGGCCCTAAAATTGATGATGTAGTCACTAGTGCTACAGTAGCAGAACCTTGAGAAATTCTAAGTAATGCACTTAATAAGAATCCAAGTACTACAACTGATATACTAAGACCAGACATAGTATCAACTAAAAAGTTTCCTATTCCACTAGCATTTATAACACTACCAAATGCTCCCCCTGAGCCTGTTATTAATAGTATCAACCCCGCTGAATCAGCGGCTTCAATAACAACATCTCCCATAGGTTTACTTATGTACTTCTTTAAAAATACTATTGCTACCAATATTCCAAGTAATATTGCTATATTCTTATCTCCTATAAATGCAAGTATTCCACTCATTTTAGAACCTTTTTCTAAAAACATACTAAATACATTTGATACAAGTATAAGAAGTATCGGAAATAATAAAGAAAGCATAGAAACTCCAAAACCAGGTACTTTATCAGAGTTATCATCTTTAAGTTCAACACTCTCTTTTCCTTGTTCTAAATTTTTTTCTCTATTGTCTTCATCAATTGCATAAGCTGGATACTTTTCAAAACGTTTTCCATAAATCCATCCTCCTGCAAGAGCTGCTGGAAATGCAACAATTATAGAATAAAGTATAAAACTACCTACATTTGCATTTACATTTGCTGCAACAGCTAAAGGCCCTGGTGTTGGTATTACAAGTGCATGACCTACTATTGTACCAACTCCTAATGCACATACAAAAACCATAAGAGATTTCTTAGTTACTCTTGAAACATATTTAACTATAGGCATCATTATAACAAATGCTGCATCCATAAAAACTGGAATTGAAATTAAAAATCCTGCTGTAGTTATAGCTAATGCACTATTTTTTTCTCCTGTTCTAGCCAACAATCCCTTTGCAATAGATTCTGTTGCTCTTGATTCTGAAAGTATATTTCCAAATATTATTCCAAGCCCAATTACAATACCAATACTACCTAATGTATTTCCAAATCCAGTTGATATTGTAGTTGAAATTTCATTTATAGGCATCTTAACCATAAATCCTGTAATTATAGAAGTTATAAGTAATGCCAAAAATGGATTTACTTTAAACTTAATAATCGACACAAGCAAAATTCCTATAGATATAATAAATGCTATCAAAAGTCCATATCCTGTAATCATAATCTTTTCCCCTTTATAATTTACTTTATTATCTCTTGACCTTATTTTTTCTTTTATTATGATACTGTACCTTTATCGTCTTTGTATAATATAATCTAAATCTAATTTTAATAATACATACCTACTATCTCATCAATATATTTGCCATTAGTTATTGTGTTTTTTTATTTCAACACCTGCTAATTTTTCAAAATATTGAGCTATTCCACCATGGTCATCTTCTAAGTGTCCATGTACTTTTAATGTTTGCATAATTTCTAATAGCTGACTTGTCATAGGTAGTGGCACATCCAAATTATGTGCTGTCTGCATTACATTTTTTATATCTTTTAGATTAATAGATATTTTTCCACCTGGTTTAAAATCACGATTCATAATCATTGGTATTTTTGCATCCAATATTGTACTGCCAGCTAGACCTCCCCTTATTGCTTTGTACACTTTTTCTGGGTCTGCTCCTGCTTTGGCCGCAAGTACAAATGCTTCAGATACTGCTGCTATTGTAAGATTAACTATTACTTGATTTGTAAGTTTTGTAACACTTCCACTGCCATTATCTCCAATTAAAATAGATGAACTTCCCATTATATTAAAGAATGGCTCTACTTTTTTATATACTTCTTCTTTACCACCAGCCATAAAAGCAAGTGTTCCATCAATTGCTTTTGGTTCACCTCCACTTACTGGTGAATCTATAAATTCTAAGTTCATTTGCTTTAATTTTTCTGCACATAGCATAGATTCTGTAGGTGTAACTGAACTCATATCTACAATTATACTTCCCTCTTTTAAAGTATTTGTTAAACCATTAGCTCCAAATAATATATCTTGAACAATAGCTCCATTTGGAAGTATTGTAAATACAATCTCACATTCTTCACCTATTTCTGAAAGACTTGCATATTTCGCACCATATGATACAAGTTCATCTACAGCAGATTTATTAATGTCATATACTAAAAGATTGCATCCACCCTTTATTAAATTTTTCGCCATTGGTTTTCCCATTATTCCTAATCCGATAAATCCCAATTTCATTATATATCCCTCCATATTTTCATATTTTTGAAAACGTTTTTTATGTTTTAAAGTATACTACACACCAGTATACCGGTCAATATAAAATATAAAAGTATTTATTTTAACAATAAAAGAGAATTTTTAGATTTATATAGTAGACTTTAGCTCTTAATAGCACATTTAATACATACTATTTTATTTAAATAAACCACACTGTTTTTATATTATATTTAATCATACTTTATATTAATTATTTTTCTTTATATTAATTATTTTTATCAATATTTAATTATCATTCAACTAAACTTTTATTTATATCTTCCAATATTTAATTTAAATTTCAAAGGATTGACCTTAATTTTACTATGTTGTATTCTTAACATTATATAAGTTTTTGTATTTTCACATTGTTTAGGGGGGTAAAATATGGCTACATTTAAAAGATTACAAGAACAAGCATATGACTATTTAAAAGAATTAATACTATCTGGTGAAATAATAGAAAATGAAATATATTCTGAAACAAAGCTTGCGAGTGAAATAGGAATCTCAAGAACTCCTATAAGAGATGCTCTTCAAAGACTCAGTCAAGATGGTTTTATAGATATCATTCCAAGTAAGGGTTTTAAAATCCATCAAATCACAGCTAATGAAATTGTAGAGATATTTCAAATACGTTCTGCAATAGAAGGATTTTGCACTTTTTTAATTACAAGTCAATATAAAGAACCTAGAGCAATTGAAACTATAGGCAAATTAAAATATCTTTTAGATAAACAAAAAGAGATTGTATCAGGTGGTAAGGATTTAAATACATTTGCAGAATACGATACTTTATTTCACACAACAATCGTCTCATATGCTCAAAATACTGAATTTGATAAGATGTTCAACAGTTATATGTACAGAATAAAAAAATTAGCTCTTGATTCATTATCACATGAAGGAAGACTAGAAACAACATTAAAAGAACATACAGATATTTTTAATAATATCTCTAACGGATGTACTGAGGATATCTATAAAACAACACTTATTCATATGGAGACTCCTAAATACATCAATTTAGAAGATTTTTGTAATAGTAAATTATTTTAATAATCCATTTATATTTACTAAAATTTTATTTATCTTAAATCAATTTCTTATTTATAAAAAATACTCTATAATTATAGTGTAACTACTATTATTTTAAGGAGTGATTTTTTTGAACAAAGATACTGTAACTAATGAAACTATTGACAAAGATTATGCTATTGAAGAAGTTCGTATGGCTTGTAAACATTTTGGTGATTTATATTTTTATTTTACCAAAGTATTAGTTGAGGAATTTGGAAATGAAAAAACTGCTGAAATATTAAAAAAAGTTTTGTTTGAAAGATCAGAAGAAAGAGCTATTGCTATGAGGGAAAGAGCCAGTGAAAATGGAGATGAATTGATTGCTGACAATATTGCTAGTATAACTGATGTCCCATTTTTAGGTTGGGTTCCTGAATTTGAAGAGTTACACTGTCCTTATGGAGCTTCCTGGCTTTTACGCTTTGAAGAAAACCCTTGGTTTAAGGAGTTTGCATCCCTTTATTGTGATGTTACGGATACCACTGTCGCTGAGGTATTTACAGGAGATACATCACATAAAATAACAAAAAATATTCTATGGGGAGATAAAATTTGTGAGAGAATATATTTTCATGATGATAATATATCTCAAGGTAAATATACTTATGGAACTAGAAACTGCAAGTAAATAATTTAATTTTTCTATATTTTTATACTATATTTTGTACTTTTTCATATAAATATTATAACTAGTCTTTTATTTTACTTTTGTTTAACTTAAAGATAATTTACTCTTAACCTCTATGAATTATTATATAAGTAATAAAAAATTTATCTTTATAAAATTATAC
>NZ_JAGWCS010000005.1:0-79163 GCF_020657705.1 Clostridioides sp. ZZV15-6598
GTATAATATTAGATATATTATACTACTGCTATTTCTGCTTTGTGTAAAAATTCAACTTTATAATAATGACTTCACATATGTACATTTAAACTAATTTTTTTACTATTTCTGATAGCTTAAGTGTATGTTCATCTAATAAAGTTAGCTCTTCATCAGAAAGATTTGATAGTTTTTTCACTATAGACTCTTTAAGAATAGATTGTACAATATCAAATAATTCAAATGCTTTATCTGTCAATTCAACTCTAAGAACTCTTCTGTCTTTTGGGTCAGGAAACTTATTGACTAAATTATGCTCTACCAATCTATCAATAATTGGTGTCATATTTGATTTTAATATTCCTAAATTAGAAGCTATTTGAGAAATTGATGATGAATTTGATGTCATAAGATAAAGAATTACCTTTGCATGTGACGGAGCCATTGGACATTCTCCAAAATACTCTTTCATCATATCTGAGTTGTTTTGAAATTTTTTTAACAAATCGTTTTCTTTGAATATATTATTTTGAAGTACAAATAAAAAGTCTAAAAAAGAGTCCGCTATTTTAAGTATATTATCGTTATCCATATTTGTAACATCCCTTCAATAAATACTGTAATAAAATATTCATTATTTATTATAGTATAAATTATAAACTATTAATAAATTTAAAACAAGAAAAAGTTATTGACTCATAATAATTATAAATTTATAATCAAATTAGAGAATTATAAAATGCCAAAAAAGGGAAGTTTTTTAATTAGCCTAAAACTAAACTTAAATTATAAGACACTTTAAATTCTACAACAAGCTAGTGTAAAATATAATAGGAGGAGATATGAAAAGATATTTAGTAGTTTTTTTAATGTGTAGTTCACTGTTCTTAGTTGGATGTGGAAAAACAGATGAACCTGAACCGGAAAAACCTATAGCAGTCTCTGTTCAAAAAGCAGTAGGTGGAGAAATAGAAAATACAAATGCTTTCTCAGGAACTACAAAAGTTAAAGATGAGACATCAGTTACTGCTCAAACTGCTGGAACAGTTCAAGAAGTTTATGTAAAACTTGGGCAAAATGTAAGAAAAGGTGATGATTTATTGAGTATAACTAGTGAAGATTTAGAAAACAGTGTAAAACAGTCTAAAGCATCACTGGATTTAGCAAAAGCAAGTTATGCAAGTGCCACTGGAGGTGCATTAGAAGCTCAAGTAAATCAAGCAAAAACAGCTCTTGATAGTGCAAAACTTCAATATGATGAATCCCAAAGAAATTATGACAATAATAAAGTTCTTTATGAGCAGGAAGTAATTAGTTTAGACCAATTTAAAAAAATAGAAGTTGCTTTAGAACAATCAAAACAACAACTAGATTCTGCACAAAGGGCATATAATACAGCAACTTCAAAAAGTATACCTCAAGCTAAATCACTTGCTAAAAAACAACTTGACCAAGCTCAAGTATCATATAATTTAGCAATGAGTAACTTAGATAAGTTGACATTAAAAGCTCCAGTAGATGGAACAATTACAGCCAAGAACTTTGACTCAAAAGAGATGATAACACAATCACAACCAGCTTTTGTTATTTCTAATCCTAATATATTAGAAGTAGACTTAAATGTAGCAGAAGCAGATATAGCTAAATTTAAAAAAGATGGCAATGTAGATGTTATTATTGAAGACCAAAGAGTTTTAGGAAAGATAGATTATGTTCCTTCAGTAGTTGACCCTCAGACATCTTTATACCCTGTTAAAATACTTGTTACTAATACTAACAACAAATTTAAGGCAGGAATGTCTGCACAAGTAAACTTAAGTGTTGAAAAAGAAAATGGAGCTGTTACAGTACCTAAAAAAGCAATATTTGAAGAAAATGGAAAAAAATATGTATACATAGCAACTAAAGATAACATAGCAAAGAAAACATTAGTTCAAACTGGAATTGTAACAGAGGATAAAATAGCAATCAAAAGCGGTGTAAGTGAAAAAGATACAGTGGTTATTGGGGGGATAAGTCTTATTTCTGATGGAACTAAGATATTTCCTGTAGAAAAGGAGAAATAGTATTATGAATTTAACACATACTTCCGTTAAGCGTCCTCTCACAATCATAATGGTCTTCTTAGTATTAATAGTTTTTGGTGGTATTGGATATAAGAAAATGTCAATAAATCTAATGCCTGACATAGAAATACCTGTTGTAATGGTTATGACTACTTGGACAGGTGCAGGTCCTCAAGACGTTGATGAACAAGTTAGCCAAAAAGTTGATGAAAGTTTATCAGCTGTTTCAAATGTAAAATCTACTATATCAAGTTCACAAGAAAGTGTTTCTATGGTCGTAGCTCAATTTGAATTTGGAACCAACTTGGACGAAATAATGAACGATGTTAGGTCTAAAGTAGATGCACTACAAACTAGTTTGCCAGATGATGCAGCTAAGCCAACAGTACTAAAATTAGATATGAATGCACAAGCTATAGGCCAGCTTGTTATATCTGGTGGAAACAATAATGCACAAGCACTAAGAAAATACGCTGAAGATGTAATTCAGCCTAAAATAGAATCTATAGATGGTACTACATCAGCAGACATCAAGGGTGGAGAAAAAGCTCAAGTTAATGTAATAGCTGACCCATCAGTTCTTTCAAATTATGGAGTTAGTTTATCAACTATAAAAGGTATTTTATCATCTAGTAATAAAACATTCCCTTATGGTTCAATTACTCAAGGGGAAGATAAGATAGTCTTAAGATCAATTGATAAATTAGAATCTTTGGATGATATAAAACAGATTCAAATTCCTGTAAAAGGAGGAAACACAGTTAATTTAGATACTCTTTGTAGTGTAGATTATGGATATGCAGACAAAGATAGTATTTATAGATACAATGGAAAAAGCAGTTTAGTAATAGATATTTCTAAGCAACAAGATGCAAATACTGTAAAAGTTATGCAAGATGCATATAAATATGTGGATGAATTGAATAAAGAAAACCCACAATTTAAAATTAAAATTGCTAATGATACAAGTTCTTACATAAGCGAATCAATAAACAGCGTAATGAGCAATTTACTTATAAGTGCAGTTATCTCATTTATAGTAATATTTGCTTTCTTGAAGAGCGTAAGAGCTTCCTTAGTTGTTGCAGTGGCAATACCAATTTCTATAATAGGAACAATAGCTGTTCTCTATTTTACAGGTGAAAGCTTAAACCTTATCACTGCAAGTTCATTGGTAATTTCAGTTGGTATGGTTGTTGATAATGCTACAGTTGTAATTGAGAATATATTTAAATATAGGAAAAATGGCCGTTTGAGTATTGATGAATGTGCTATTGAAGGTACAAGAACTGTTACCAATGCAATATTAGCATCAACATTGACTACTATAGCTATATTCTTACCTATTATGTTTACAGAAGGTATCGCAAAGATAACATTTGGAGCTTTGGGTAAAACACTTATAGCTGCCCTAGCCTTCTCTTTTATAGGTGCAATTACCCTTGTTCCTAGTGTATTTGCAAAACTAAGTAGAGGTAAAAGTAGTGAAAAAATGAAGGAAAAAGATAGTCCTATATTTGATAAAGTAAGTGAAGGATATAAAAAATTGCTAAGTATATGTTTAAGACATCAGCGATTAGTAGTAATATCAAGTTTACTTATATTTATAGCTTCCCTATTTGGAATGAGCTTTATAGGTATGGACTTTATGCCTGCAGCAGATAAGGGCGCATTATCTATATCTATAGAACTTCCAAAAGGTCTTAGCTTAGAAGCCAATGATTATTATGTGTCTATGACAGAGAAAAAAGTTTCAGATATTCCAGAAATTAAAACATTAATAACAACTTTAGCACCAGACTCAGGTAATAATAGTGCAAGTATAGCAATTGAATTAGAATCTCAAAAAAATAGAAAGAGAACTACTGATGAAATAGAAAAAGAAATAATTGATAGAGTTGCTACTGTTCCAGATTGTAAAATAAACGTAAGTCAAAATAGTAGTGTTATGGGCGGAACTTCAGGAGCAGACTTTACATTAGAGATGAAGGGTCCTGATTTGGATGTATTAAAGATACTAGGAAAAGAAGTCGAAAAAGAATTCAGTTCTATAAAAGGATTTAGAAATGTTGAGACTTCCCTTGCAGATACAACACAAGAAGCTCAATTTACAATAGATAAACATAGAGCTCAAGAATATGGTGTAAATACAGCAGAAATTGCAGGATTATTACGTACTGCAATAAACGGTGATTCAGTTACTACTGCTACTATTGATGACTACAAAGTAGATGTAAACCTAAAGTTTAAAGCAGACAGTATTGATAATCTAGAAGATATAAAACAATTAAAAGTAAGTTCTGCAACTGGAAAAGAAGTACCTCTTGGAGCTTTCTCAGACATAAAAATGGTAGATGGTCTACAATCTATATCAAGAACTGATGGTGATTTTTCTGTAAGTATAACTGCAACTCTTGATAATTTAGATGCTGGTACAGCTACAAAATTAGCATTAGAAAAAACTAACAAGATGCTAATCCCTAAAGACTACTCTATTGGTGTTGGTGGAGAAACAGAAATGATGAATGAATCTATGGCCAGCCTTGGATTCTCAATGGTTATAGCCATAGCACTTGTTTATATGGTAATGGTAGCTCAATTTGAATCATTTAGTAAACCATTTATAATAATGTTCTGTGTACCATTTGCATTTGTTGGAGTTGTACTTTCTCTTTTAGTAACTGGTCAAAGTTTAAGTACTGTAGGTATGCTAGGTATAATCTTACTTATCGGTATCGTTGTTAACAATGGTATAGTTCTTATTGACTACATAGAGCAACTTAGAAAAGCAAATCGTAGCAATGATTTAATTGGATTGGTTTCAATTGGTTGCGCTGCGAGATTAAGACCCGTTTTAATGACAACAGCAACGACAATTTTGGGTATGTTACCAACAGCATTATCTCTTGGCGAAGGTGGCGAAACAATGCAACCACTAGCTATAGTTATAATGGGTGGTCTTACTGTATCGACACTAATAACTCTAGTACTTATCCCTACTATATACTTAATATTTGATAGATGGGAAAATAAGTTTTCAGATAAGATGCCTAAAATATTTGGTAAAATAACAGATAAAATAGGAGATATAAAAGGAAAAATATTTAAGAAACCAAAACTAAAAGCTAAAATTTAAATATAAATGGAGGGCGATTGTATTGAAGAAAAAAGTTAGTAAAATAATTGCAATTGGATGTGGTGTTGGTATAATAACAGCTAATTTAATGCCAGCCTATGCAAATGATAATACTTCTTCTATAAATAAAGTTGATAATACCACTTTAAGTGACTCGACTAAAAGAACAGCTGAAAAAGAACTTTTAACAGCTAGAGATGCTGTCAGTGCTGCGCTTAAAAATAGTGAAAAATTAAAGATGAAATCAGAAGAAATAAAAATGTTAAAAGAAAAACTAGAAGTACAGGATGAATTTGATAGTTTTACTGGAAGTGATAACTCATTTCCATATGACCAAATTGGACTTCTTAAAAATCAAAGCGAACAGGCCAAATATTTTATGGAAGACCAAATAGCTAATGATATTACTAATAAGTACAATGACTTAGTCTCAAGAGAAAATGAGTTAGATAAAATAAAAAATAATCTTGAGATAAAAACTAAAGAAATTAAAGATATGAAACTAAAAAAGGATTTAGGTCTAGTGACAACATTAGAAACTGAGTCAGCTGAGCTTGAACTTCAGACATTGCAAAATAATCAAAAAGCTAAACTTCAAGAACTAAAAAATAATCAAGATTATTTTAAGTTGTTAACCAATATAAATTTAGACAACTATCAATTAGATAAAGAGTATCGATTTGAGTCTTTTAGAGTGGGTGGTTCAGTTGATTCATACATGGAAGGTAAAGTTAATGAATACTTAAAGTACGACCAATTGATTTTAGAACGTACAGAAGAAAGCTTTAATGATGACGATGAAAATAAAGCAGATTTACCAGACAGACCTAACCTTACAAGACCAGTTGCTCCTACAAGACCAGAACAAGGTAGTTTAACTGATGACCAATATAAGGTTCTTCTAGATAAGTATAAAAAAGATTATGAGCAATATGAAAAAGCAGTTGAAGCATACAATCTTGAAAGACAAACTTATGCTGCTGGACTTACTACATATGCAAATTATCTTCAACAAAAGTATAATACTGAAAATGGTTTAGTTACACTAGAGGATAGTAAAAAAGCTCTAAAAAAAGGCTTAATTGATAGCTATGCACAATTACTTGCTTTAGAAGATACAATTGGAACAACTAAAAAACAGCTTGAATTATCAGAAAAACAATTAAAAAACACTAAGCTAAGATATGATTTAGGATTGATTACTCTAACTGACTATAAAAAACAAGTAGTAAGCAATGAGGATGCTAAAAATAGCTATGATACACTTATTGTAAACTACAATTCATTAAAAAATGGTATAGAAAAACCATGGATACTTAGTGATGGAAGTAAAAAGTAATATTTATTACCTACTATTAAAATAATTTAATAAAAGGAGACAAAGAGTTTACTCATTATTAAGTAAAAGACTGTAGATAAATTTGTGTAAAAACAAGTTTACCTACAGTCTTTTTAGTATACAAAATTGGTAAATTAAAAGAAGTGAATATTATTTGGCAACTTGAAATCCATATTTTAATGGGTCATCGTTATCAATAATATAAGTAGACACTCCTGTTACATAAGCACTTCCTGTAATCTCTGGAATTACTGCAGGATAATCTCCAGCCTTTGCTTCTTCCCTGATTACTCCTGTAAATGTAGTACCAATAAAACTTTCATACACAAATGGTTCTCCAATACCAATTTTACCTCTTTGATAAAGTGTAGCAAGTTTAGCACTAGTTCCAGTTCCACATGGAGAACGGTCAGCCATATAGTCACCAAAGATTACGACATTTCTCATACTGCATCCTGGTGTAGAAGTAGGACAATACAACTCCGCAAGGTCAACAGAAGTAATATCACATTCAGGATGTTGTATTTGATTTTCCTTATTAGCATGTTCAATCAATTTCATACCAAAATCTGTTAAATCTGGAATGTTTTCAGGTGTTACATCCATTCCAAATTGTGTAACATCACACAATGCAAAGAAACTTCCTCCAAATGAAATATCATATGTAATCTCTTTTCCGTCAATGACAGTTTTTAAGTTTTCCTTATACAGAAATGCAGGAACATTAGTTAATGTTACATTCACAACCTTACCATCCTTTACTTCTGCTTTTGTACGGATTAGTCCAGCAGGTGCGTCCAACACAACTTCTGTATATGGTTCTTTTGCTTCTACCAGTCTGGCTTCTATAATTGCAGTAACTGTTCCAATAGTTCCATGTCCACACATATTCAAATATCCACCAGTATCCATGTAGATGACTCCATAATCTGCCTCTGAATGAATTGGCTCAGTAACAATAGAACCAAACATGTCATGGTGACCACGAGGTTCAAACATTAACGCTTGACGGTACTTGTCACAGTTCTCTTCTAAATATTTTTTCTTCTCAATCATTGTATTTCCTGGCAGTTCTGGAAATCCAGATAATATAACACGTGTAAATTCACCAACTGTATGTGTGTCAACTGCTGTAAAACATTTTTCGTAAATACTAAGATTTACATTTGGTTTTAATTTCATTTTGAAAACCTCCTTAATATTATAAAATATAGTTATGTAACTTTATTTTATAACTTTATTTTATAATTGTCAACTTAGAGAACTAGAAAAGATTGAGAAAATATGATATCGTATATTTAAATGGAAGTAACGACTAATGAAATGTAACAAGAAAGGAAAAAGGAGTCTATATGGAAAATAGAGAGAAACACATCAAAAGCGCATCTATGCCGTCAGACTTAAAATATTTAAACCGGAAACGAATACTTGATATTATCAGAAATTCAACGGAAGTTTCGGTTAATGATATTAGTGAGGCAACAAAAATTAGCCGTCCTACGGTAAAAAAAGCAATTCATAGTTTTGAAGAAATAGGTCTTTTAGTATCAGTAGGTAAAGGAAGTTCAACGAATATTGGTGGAAAACGTCCAGAATTGTATTCGTTTTCTTGTAATAAAAGAATACTGTGTATATCACTTGAGGAGAATCACATTCATTTTGTAGTTCTAACCATGAAAAATGAGTGTATTCTAGAAGTGGAAATTCCTTCTGATTACCATAATACATTGGAGATATTTAAGAAAGAGCTAGCAGGCCATATTGAGGATGTTCTGGAAAACGCAAAAGTTTCCCATAATGAATTATATGGTATAAGTCTTGCAATTGCAGGATTTGTAGACCGAAGCTGTGGCATTGTCAGATTTTGCATGATGGCTCCACATTGGGGAAGAAACATTGATATAAAGGCATGGCTTGAAAAATTATATAACAAACAGGAGATTGTAGTAGAAAATCTAGTAAGAGTTGTAGGAAATGCACTTCTTCTAGAAGAAAAGTTTCGTAAAAAAAGAACAGTAGTAATGTATGCAGAAGCAGGAATTTCTTCATGCTATATTGATGATGTTGTACTTACTGGTAGAAATGCTCTAATTGGAGAAATTGGACATATGACTATCGATTACAGCGACAAAGAAATTTGCTCATGTGGAAGCAGAGGATGCTTTGAACGTATGGTTAGTGCAGACAGGATTCGCTGTAGGCTAAAGAAAAATCCAAGAAAACTTTTAGAATCCTCTATAAATCAGTGGATAGAATCCAAGGATTTACTTAAACATGTATTTAAAGAAGCTGATAATGGGGATGAACTAGCAAAGATGGAGGTCAGCTATCTGGCAGAAATGTTCTCATTGATGTTAAAAAATGTGGCAATTAACTTTGACCCAGAAATTGTAGTTTTACTGGGACAATATGCTTACGCAGGAGAATATTTTAAGTCTAAATTGAAAGAAGAACGAAAAAAAGCGAGATTTTTCCCTGAAGAAACCGCATCTGTAGTTTATTACGATACAAGACCATTAAGAGAACTTCAGAAAGCAGGAGGATATCAGGTGTTGACAGAGAAATTTTTTGAAAATCCTGTGTTTTATGAAGGCTCCAATAAGGAAAATAAAGAATAGATAAAAAAGACATACTTTTATAGAGCCATCCAAATCTGATGGCTCTATAGTTTGAAGCTGGATTTAATTACTTTTTATCAAATGTTTCATCTATTTTACATCTGACCATATTAACAAATTCTGAAATATTATATCCTTTCAGCTTACATCCACATTTAGGACAATAGTCTAACTTCCTAGATACTAATGCTCTACAGCTAGGTTCTGGGCATCTCATTTTAAGACTCTCTTCTACCACCTTAAATCCACATCGTGGGCATATACTACCTGGACGTGATGATACTTCTTTTCCACATTTAGGACACTTTGTCAACTTTATCCCCTCCAGTAAACTCAATTTAATTATTAGTTGAAATTTCTCTCTTACAATAATGTATGCAACATAATTAAATACGTTTCACCTACTATAATATAAATTCGGTTTTTTATAATAATATAAAATAAAAATCCCCTATACTCAATTTACAAATACTCTATTTGATACATTGATATATAGGGGATACAATATTTTAGTTTAATTATATATATTTATAATATATTATTATCTAGGATTTTTTATAGATGCTTGAGCTGCTGCAAGTCTAGCAATTGGCACTCTAAATGGTGAACAAGATACATAGTTAAGTCCTACATTATAACAGAACTCCACTGAAGATGGTTCTCCACCATGTTCGCCACATATTCCTAGTTTTAATTCTGGTTTAACTTCTCTACCTAGTTTAACTCCCATCTTAACTAACTTACCAACACCATTTTGGTCTAGTACTTGGAATGGGTCTTTTTCTAATATTTCTTCATCTACATATTGACCTAAGAATTTACCAGCATCATCTCTTGAATATCCAAATGCCATTTGAGTTAAGTCATTAGTACCAAAACTGAAGAAGTCTGCTTCTTGTGCTATTTCATCAGCTGTTAAACAAGCTCTAGGTATTTCTATCATAGTACCTACAGTATAAGGAACTTCTACTCCTTCTTCTTTGATTATAGCATCAACAGTTTCTACTATCATTTTTCTTATTATCTTTAACTCATTTACTTCTCCAATTAATGGAACCATTATTTCTGGAGAAACTTTAACACCTGCTCTTATTGATTCTATAGCACCTTGTATTATCGCTTTAGATTGCATTACACATATTTCAGGATAAGTTATTGCAAGTCTACATCCTCTGTGTCCAAGCATTGGGTTAAATTCATCTAAATCAACTATTCTCTTCTTAATATCACTTACTTTTATTCCCATAGATTTTGAAAGTTCTCCTATAGTTTCATCATCATGAGGTAAGAATTCATGTAGTGGTGGGTCTAGTAATCTTATATTAACTGGCTTTCCATCCATAACTTTGAATAACTCTACAAAATCTTCTCTTTGCATTGGTAATATTTTTTCAAGAGCTTTTTCTCTTTGCTCTACTGTATTAGATAATATCATTTCTCTAACTGCTGGTAATCTATCTTCATCAAAGAACATATGCTCAGTTCTACATAAACCTATACCTTCAGCACCAAATTCTATAGCTGCACGAGCATCTCTAGGATTATCTGCATTAGTTCTAACCATCATACATTTATGCTTATCTACCCATTGCATTAGTTTTTCAAAATTTCCAGTTAAAGAAACTTCTGTTTTCTTAACATCTCCTAAGTAAACATTTCCTGTAGAACCATCTATAGAAATATACTCTCCTTCTTTTATAACTATATCATCAAGAGCTCTTACTTCTTTGTTAAACTCATCAACTTTTATTTCTCCACATCCAGCAACACAACATTTACCCATACCTCTAGCAACAACCGCTGCATGTGATGTCATTCCACCTCTAGCTGTAAGAATTCCTTCAGCCTTAACCATACCTTCTATATCTTCTGGAGATGTTTCTAGTCTAACTAAAACTACTTTTTCTCCCTTTTCATTTGCTTTTACTACATCATCAGCATTGAAGTAAACTCTACCACTTGCTGCACCTGGTGATGCTGGTAAACCTTTTGCTATAACTTTAGCTTCTTTTAAAGCTTTATCTTCAAATTTTGGATGTAATAACTGGTCTAATTGATTAGGCTCAATTCTCATTATAGCTTCTTTTTCATCTATTATTCCAGCTTCAACTAAATCAACTACTACAGTTATTGCTGCTGCTGCTGTTCTTTTACCATTTCTAGTTTGTAATATATATAATCTTTCATTTTCTATAGTAAACTCTATATCTTGCATATCTTTATAGTGACCTTCAAGTATATGAGTAATTTTTACGAATTCATCAAATACAGCTGGCATTACTTCAGCAAGAGTTGATATATTTTGAGGAGTTCTTATACCTGCAACAACATCTTCACCTTGAGCATTCATTAAGAATTCACCAAATAATTTATTTTCTCCTGTAGCTGGATTTCTAGTAAATGCAACACCTGTACCACTAGTTTCTCCCATATTACCAAATACCATTGATTGAATATTTACTGCTGTTCCTAAATTGTGAGCTATATCATTCAATCTACGGTATACGATTGCACGAGGATTATTCCATGATCTAAACACTGCCTCTATAGCAAGCATTAATTGCTCTTTTGGGTCTTGTGGAAAATCACTTTTTATTTCTTTTTTGTATATTGCCTTAAACTCTTTTACTATTTCTTTTAAGTCATCAGTTGTAAGTTCTGTATCAACTGTGTATCCTTTTGCTTCTTTTGCTCTATCTAGTACATTTTCAAATTTGTATTTTGGCACTTCCATAGCAACATCAGAAAACATTTGTATAAATCTTCTGTAACTATCATATGCAAATCTTTCATTTTGTGTAGCTTCTGCTAGGCCAATAACACTATTGTCATTAAGACCTAAGTTAAGTATTGTATCCATCATTCCTGGCATAGAGAATACTGCACCAGAACGAACTGATACTAATAGTGGATTCTTATTACATCCTAATGTTTTGTTTAAATCTTTTTCTAAAGTAGCTAAATGTGCTTCTATTTCTTTTATTATTTCTGCTCTTATACTTTCATTATTAACATAGTAGTCATTACATGCCTCTGTTGTTATAGTGAACCCAGGAGGGACAGGTAAGCCTATCTTAGTCATTTCTGCTAAATTGGCACCTTTACCTCCTAGTAAAGATTTCATGTCTTTGCTTCCTTCACCAAAACTATAAACATACTTAGTTTCCATTGTTAAATCCCCCATTAATCTTTTTTATTTTAATTTATATCATTTTTATTATTAAACATTTTATTAAATTTCTATTTCTTTATATATTTTTAGACCATTTTCTTTCATTATGTCTAAAATTATACCTGCAGTTTCTTCGATTGCTTTATTTGAAACATTTATTACTGGGCATCCTATTTTCTTCATTATTTCTTCTGAATAGTCTAATTCTTGAAGTATTCTTTCTAAGTTAGCATAATTAGCTTTACTAGATAACCCTAAAGCTTTTAACCTTTGAGTTCTTATTTCATTTAGCTTTTCAGGTGAATTAGTAAGACCTATTATCTTCTTAGTTTCTATTTCAAATACTTCTTTAGGAATTGGTATTTCTGGAACTAATGGTACATTAGCTACTTTTATATTTTTATTAGCTAAATACATACTTAAAGGAGTTTTAGATGTTCTTGATATTCCCACTAAAATTATGTCTGCTTGAAGAACTCCTCTAGGGTCCTTTCCATCATCATATTTTACTGCAAATTCTATAGCCTCAACCCTCTTAAAGTAAGATTCATCTAATTTTCTGATTATACCAGCTTCTCTTTTAGGTTTTCTTCCAGTTCTTTTACTTATTTCTCTTAATATATCAGTCATCAAGTCTATACAACTAAGACCTTCTCTTTCGCAATATCTTTCAACAATACTGCATAATTCTTCATCAACTAATGTATATACAATCAAAGCGTTTTCAGCTTTTGCATTTTCTAACGTTTCAAGTAATACTCCCTTATTAATCATATATGGAAATCTTTTTATTTCATAAGTTTCATTTACATAAAATTGTGACATACATGCTTTTGCAACTTGTTGTGCAGTCTCCCCTACTGAGTCTGATACTGCATATATAATTAGGTTTTTCACCAGCATACCTCCTTAATTGTCAACTATTTCTAAAAATAGCTTAGTTATGTTGGTTTTTGATATTCTCCCAACAACTCTCATATGGTTTTTGTCTTCTTCTTTATATTCAACAATTGGAATCGAATCTACTTCATGTTCTATTATTTTTTTTGAAGCCAATAAAACACTCGCTCCCTTAGTCAAAGTAACTACATTTGGAGTTCTTGTCATTATCATACCTATTGGCATCTTGTTTATATCAGAACCTCCTATAGTTGCTTTTAATAAGTCCTTTCTAGAAACAACTCCACATAATTCTTCATTTTCATCTATAATAACTATACTACCTACATCAGATAAAAACATAGTGACTATTACATCATATATACTTTCGTCTTTCTTAGCTAGTACAGGCATGCTCATTATATCTTCCACTGTTTTTTCTTTTATACTTTTGCCAATTAAATTAATTTCACTAACTCCTGAATAAAAATATCCAACTTTTGGTCTTGCGTCTAGTATTCCTGTCATTGTTAATATAGCTAAATCAGATCTAAGTGTAGCACGAGTCACATTCAAGCTGGAGGCAATACTTTCACTCGTTATTGGTTCATTTTCCTTAACTATATCTATTATTTTTAGTTGTCTTTCATTAAGCTGAATAATAATCACCTTCTTTCATTGTGCTATACTTTTTATCTTTTCGTATCTTATATAGTATATTATATAACTATATATACCATTCTGTAAACAGATTTTTTATTGAATACGATATATTTTTTACTAAGTTCTTTTGCTTAAAGATATTTATTATATATTAATGGGGGATATTTCTTTAATTAATAGAACTATATTAGTATTACAGTTAATATTATAATACATAATTGGCTATTTTAATTCATTTTATATTAAAATTTTTAATTATATTATCTTAAATATGAATATAAAATTGCAGAATTAATTTAAATTAAACCTACTATTAAGATTTTTAACTGTAAACAAACTATAAATAAACTCTAAAATAAGATTTAGTAAAACATCGTCTCAAAAAATTTAAAAGGGCTGATTTTAAAATAACCATCAACCCTCTTTTAAATAACATTTATATTATATTATTCTACAATAAATTTTATCCAAATATTTTTTCTTGTAATTGTCTTAAATGATATAAAGTAGTATCTTTTTCTATCTCTACCATATCATATGTTATAACTTCACCCTTTTTAATATCTTTAACAACTTTAGTCTTTTTGCTAATTAAACCAATAGGTACAGCATTCATTTCTTTTGCAACATCGTATTTTTCTATAGTCCCGTAGCATGTATATGCACCATACCCATCCATATACTCACCTTTTTTCAAGTCTTTCTTAGCTATAGTCATAACTTCTGCAACTAATCCAGCTTTAGGCACTATTGTAGCCTTATGCTCTAAAACTGCCATTGCTGCTGATAAAGGAGTTTCCAAACTACATAAATGATATGGTCTATATAATATGTAATTAGGTCCATCACCCATACTTAAGTATTTTAATTCATCATTAACTGCTTTTAATTTATGAGCAACTACAACGAAAACACCAGGTGCTATACCATTTACAAAATCAACTACACCATAATTATCTAATACTCCACCCTCGCTTTTTAATGCATATTTCTTAGGTACTTCATTAACTGTAGCTTCAATACCATGACCACCTCTTACATCAGGTACAAATCCAGTTGCATTACACATTAAAGCCATTTCTACCATTGTTTTAGTACCTTCTTTAAAAGAAGCTATCATATGAGGTGAAGCTCCTTTTCTTTCTGCTTCTTCTTTAACTGTATCAGGATTACAGTCTAAATCTAATTTATTGTTTTTACCTTTACCTACTACTCTAACTTCAAATCCCATTGCATCTGCAAAATCAAATAGACCCATTACTGCCCCTGGTTCATCTCCTGCAGAACCTGTAAATATTACTCCTGCGTCATCTGCTAATTTTTTAAGTATTGGCCCAACAACACAATCAGTTTCAGCATTTAACATTACTATATGTTTTTTATTTAAAATGGCATTTAGTGCTATTTCTGCACCAATTGCAATACCTCCTGTTGCATCTATAACTACATCTATTGACTTTGTTTTGCAAGCCACAAGAAAGTCATTACAAGTTAATACTTTTCCTTCTTGTAATTTTAACTCTGCATCTGTTTCATTTGTTACATTGTCTATAATGTCTTCTTCTATACCTGCATCAGTAAATGCTTTACGAGCTAATTCTAAATTTATATCTACAACAATAGATGCTTCCATTCCTTTCATATTTGCCATTTGACTTACCATTCCATTACCCATATGACCAGCACCTATAAGAGCTACTTTTATTTTTTTACCTTCTTCTTCTAACTTTGCAAGTTTTCTGTTTAAATCTAACATTTCAATTCCTCCTGTTATAATAATTTTATTTTTTCAAATTAATAAATAGTTATTAAATCTCCAATCTTTATATCTGGTTTTCCAATTTCTACATGTATTTCTCCAGGTAAATTTACTTTATCTTCTCCATCAAATTTGATTGTACAGTGACCAATTTCTCTAAGAGTATTTTGAGCAATATCACCAACTGAAACTATACAATAATCTCGATTTCCTATTGTAAGTGTATCCCCTATTTCAACATTGCTTTTTAATGTTGATATTGAATGAATTACAGATATATCTTTCAAATCTTCATCATTAATAGTTTCATCGTATATAATAAGACAGTTGCTTTCGTTTATTAATTCTTCAACTAAACTGCCTATCCCACTTATCTTAACTTCATACTTCATGATATCCCTCCTGATAATTTATATTAGATTAATTAAAAGAAACATTTATTTTTTCTTTTATAAATTTTATAGCTTGTACAATACTTTCTTCATCTTTAAATTTTTGCTCTGCACTATATATATCCAATCCTTTTATATCTTCAATCTCTTTAAACTTAGCTATCACTGTGCGACCTTTTAAAATTTCTCCACACTTTATAAATCCATCTGAATCTGAAGATATAATAGCTATACTTCCTTTAGAAAAATAACTTTTCTTTTTTCCTGTAGACACTATATCGCCCATTTTTTTAGCTTTATTTAAAGCTTTGAAATATAGTTTATTCTGTTTCATTACAAATAAAGTATTTAAAACATAAACAACAAATAAAATTATAAGTAGTTTCATATTTACACACCTTTCATAAATTAATTTGTTTTTTTAACTCCTATACAAAACCTATATAATGTTCTCAATTAACACTTTTTTAAATTCTACAAAGCTTCTACATTTGCTTATCTTATTTGTTAACTTTACATTTTGACCTATTTTTAAAACTTCTTCATAAATTTTTACCAATAAATCTGAATCCACCTTATCCTCACATGGAAACATTGTCATAAGTATTATTTTTATACTTCTATTTGCATAAACTATTGGCTCTTCTAAAATACCAACTGCCATTAAAAATTTATCTGACTTTTCATTCACAGCATGAGGAAATAATAGACCTTTATCAAAAACTGTAGGAGATTTCTCTTCTCTTTTGATTATGTTTTTTCTAAAATTATCATCAATACATCCTAAATCCATAAGATTGTCCATCATTTTTTCTAATGAAGCAAGTATAGTTTTTTCATTTAATATCATAAATTTATTTTCATTTAACAAATTATTTATTAGTAAATTTGGAGAATCAGTAGTATCTATGTTGCCATCTCTTAAACATAATACGGTCTTTAATTGTTCTCTCAATTTATTTTCATCAAATATTGTATTAATTTTTAATACTATTGTATTTATATTTGATGTATCTAAATCAATAGTTGTAAAAACTATATCGTATTCATCTAAATTAATATTTCTCAAATTAAAACTTGAAAGAGTATCAATTTTAGGATTATTTCCTATCAATTTTTCAACTCTTATTTTTAACAGTTTTGCTGTTCCAAGACCTGTCCCACATATAATTGCTATTTTCTTAATTGAATAAAATCTACTACTATTTCTTTCTAAATATCCACTGAAATGAATTGCTATATAACCAATTTCATCCTCCGAAACTTCTAGATTATATTTTTTCTCTATTACTTTTCCTGCTATTTGTGCCAGCTTAAATGGAAGTATATAGTTTTGTTTGATTTCTTCTAGCAAGACATTTTTTAATTTTATATTAAATAATAGCCTGTTTAGTGTAAAACTAAGATGATATCCAAGTCCTACCCTTAATTCATCCTCATTTATAAAAATACCCATATCAACATATATCTGATTGAATATACTTTCCATTAAATCATCAATATTTTTATTGATTCTACTACTATTTAAAGCACATTCTGATGCTGGTGCATTTCCACTTACTAATGGTATAGTTAAATAAATAATTTCTTCATCATTTAAAATATATTCAATTTTTTCTGATAAAATATTCTTTATTTCCCCAGCAATGAGATACTCATCATATGACTTAAGTAAATCAAATTTTACATCATACTCTTTTACTATCTTCTGTTCTTTTACTCTATACATCAAAACTACTATGTAATTAAAAATTTCTCTGAGCATTTCATCTGTAACATAAAAATTATTATTTTTAAATAAAGTCAATAATTCTTCTTCTAAATTTACAATTTCTTCTTTTTTGATACATTTGAAATACTTAGAATTATTTAAATCTTTTCTTGAGTCTTTATACAGCTGATTTAATATAAGTAACCTAATATCAAGTTCACTGCCATGTAATTTCATCCCCGTATTTTGCTTTTTTACTAAATTCAAATTATAAGAATTTAATACCTTTTCTACATATTGAAAGTCATTTACCAAGGTAGTTCTTCCTATACACATCTCATCTGCTAGACTATCCAGTGTAATAAATCCATCTAGTTCTATCAAATAATTTAGTATAAACTCTGCCCTATCTTCCTTTGAATTTAGTGAAAATACACTTTTTTTATTCACATCAATAATCTTATTTAGTACTCGCTTATCTTTTATCTCTAGTTTATAGCCTTGACCTTTTATATATTTTATTATTGCTATGTCACTTCCCAAATCTTTATTTAATTGCTTTATATATGTTCTTACACTTCTAGTTGTAACATTCAATTCGTCTGCTATTGAATTAATACTTACAAACTCTTTTTTACTACACATAATCAATATCCTAAATATTTTGTGGTCAATAGAAGGAATTTTCTCAGTTACATTCATTTTGTATCTCCTCCTTGATTTCATTCTAGTACAAACTTGAAACCAAATTAATACATAAAATTTCACTTTGCTAAAGGAAAATTTAGTATTAATCTAAATCAATAATCACTCCTAGTTAATAATACAAAAGCTAGTCTTTCATTAACTAAAATTTTGACTAGCTTAAGTTTATATTTACAATTTTATTAATTAAGTTTAAATCTCATAGTAATATTAAATACTATCTCAATGCAAATACTGCAACTCCATACGCAATAATGACAGATATTGGGCCAGTTATTAAACGAGAGTAAAATAATGCTGGTACACCATATTCCACGGTTTCTGGTTCTGCTTCTCCTAAACTTAATCCTACTGGGACAAAATCACAACCAGCTTGCCCATTTATTGCAAATAAAGCAGGAAGTGCTAAATATGCTGGTATTGCACCAAGACCAATTTGTGTTCCTACAAGAGTACCTACTACCTGTGCTATAACTGCTCCAGGACCTAATATAGGTGATAAAAATGGAAGTGTACAAATTATTGATATAACTAACAAACCACCAATATTTCCTGCAAGTGGTGATATTACCTTTGCAATCCAATCCCCTAACCCAGATGCTAAGATAATTCCCATAAGCATACTTACAAATGCCATAAATGGTATTACATTATTCATTATCATTTGAATAGTATCTCTACCTGCATCGTAAAACTTTGATACTACCTTCCCTGCTCCTTGTCCAATAGAAAGTATTATGTTTTTCTTTGCATATTCTTGCTGAGCTTTTGATTTTACTTCATTATAATTATCAGGCTTTCTAATAGAACTTTGACTTTCGTTTTTATTTTCTTGAGATTTTTTTGGTGTTTCTTCCTTATCTACAACACTTATGCAATTAGTATTAACATCTGATACATAGTAATCTTCAGTTATAAATTTTGCTAAAGGACCTGTTTTTCCAACTGGGTTTACATTAATTGTAGGTATCTTTTTCTTTGGATAAACTCCACATCTTGCTGTTCCCCCACAATCAATAATAACTACTGCCACCTCTTCATCAGGAACTCCAGTTTTAAATCCATCTATAACCTCACAATCCAATAATTCTTTTATTTTTAATGTCACTTCATGAATACCACCAGCAGTCATTGATAATATTTTATTTCTAGTCGCTTCTTTTTTTATGTATAAAGGCCCTCCCCAACCAGAAGTTCCTTTTTCTATTTTTAATATTCTATTTTCATCCATTTTAAATCCCCCCTAAGCCTTATTTGTTACTTTATTTTTTCTTGTTAAAAATGCATACATTTTTTCTGTTACTACACCTCTTATAAAAATGACAATTATACCAACTATAAAATACCATAATGCCAATGTAGTTGTTTCCTTACCTAATGTAGTTAAACCTGCTGAAATACCTAGCCATACAAAAAGTTCTCCTGCATTTGCATGTGGGAAAAGTCCTGTAATTGGATGTACAAATGAAACAGCTGCATCATAAAATCCTGCTTTATGTTCCTCTTTTAGAAATCTACCAAATGTATAACACATAGGATTTCCTAAGAAAAATACTGACACTAATGGAAGTAAAGTATATCTTGTAAAAGCATTTCTTCCAAGTTTAGAAGCCCATTTATTTACTCTTTCTTCACCAACTATTTTAATCAATGAGTTAATAGCTACCATTAAAACAATTAATGTTGGAAGAGTCCCCGAAATAAGACCTACAAATTGTTCTCCTCCCTTTTGAAATAAACCAATAAACCACTCTGCACCTTTACTTAGACCTGTAATAACGTTTTCCATAAGATTATAACCTCCCTATAATTTCTTTAAATTTTTAATTTGATTAACTAGCTTTAATTCTACAAATTACATCCTTTTTCTGTAAGATATACTATTATTATAAATGTTTTTGTTTGATTAATATCATTTTAATATAATATTTTTGATAAATTAATACATCTTTTTTCAACTTTACAAAGGAAAAAGTTGTACTAATTAGAATTTTCAGAAATATACAAATTTTATTTCGACTATATTTTAAATTTTTCTTAGAAATTTAAGAACTTATTTTTATTTATTTTATTATCAAAACCGTCTATAGCTACTATAAATAAAAAAATAGATGCTCTTTTCTAAGCATCTATTTTCTATTTCAGTTTATTTTTAGTTTTATGGGCAGTTATTTTATAGGTATACAAATATCAATCTGTGAATCTACATTATCAGGTCCTAAAAATCTTTCATCATATATCTCGAAATCATCTCTTATATCAATTTCTTCATTTGTGCTTAAGAACCAAGTTCCCCATATATATTCATAAGTTTTATCTAACTTGTCCAAGCTACCAGTATGAGTGAATACAGCGTATTTTCCTCCATCAATATTTTTTGAAACAAATAAACTTGGTATACTTTCATAGCTACTAACTTCAAGCCCTATTGTTTCGTTAAATTCCATAGTTTCACTAAGTAAATGTATTTGTGGAGCTGCTTCACAAATTCCAAATGCTCTACTTGATGGCAAAGTGTTTGGTACCATATGATGTATTTCTCTAAATCTTTCCCACAAACTAGGTAATGAGTCATCTTCTAGTATTACTTTATCTCTTATACCAATTACTTTTATTGAATCTATCTCTTTTATAACTGGTTTGATTGTTACATTTTCAACTAAGTGTTTCATAAAATCTAATTCTAGCTTTTTCTTCTTTCCAACAAATACATCTATTCTATTTTTTCTATATTCTATGGGACTAACCTTGTATATAGATTTAAATGCTCTACTAAATGCTTCTGAAGATTCAAAACCACTATCAATGGCTATATCTAGTACCCTTTTATCACTGTATAAAAGTTCTTTAGAACTATTAACTAATCTTCTTTTTTTTATATAACTTCCTACACTTTCACCAAACATAGACTTAAATAAACGTGTTAAATGATAATAAGAGTATCCAGATTCTTTTGCTACATCATTTACACTTATATCTTCTTTTAAGTTATTTTCAATATATATTATAGCTTTTTCAAAATATTTTAAGTAATCCAATATTATACCCCTATCCTCTTTAATATTCTCAAGTATTATAATATTTCAAGTAATACTATTTTGTTTACTATACTAAAATATCATAAACAATTCAACATGATATAACACTTTCAGTTTATTTTGTATACTTTGACTATCTAAGATAATTAGAATATTTTTTATTCAATTAATTTAAAAAAATCCGATGGTGATTTCTCTATATTTATATTTACAAGTTGTGTTGTATACTTAAAGTTATCATTTAAATAGTAACTATTCCAACCATTCTCTTCCAATCCACCCCATAAAATATTAAATTTTCCCATAGTTAAGTCCATAACTATACTTTTTAAAGTTCCAAAGAAATCATTATAATAATTACAAGATAGACCTTGTGGATATTTTGAAGTCAATAAATTGATTAAATCTTTCTCACCAATCTTTTTAGAACTTTCTATATACTCTTTAA
Organism: Clostridioides sp. ZZV15-6598; assembly: GCF_020657705.1. NCBI lineage: Bacteria > Bacillati > Bacillota > Clostridia > Peptostreptococcales > Peptostreptococcaceae > Clostridioides > Clostridioides sp. ZZV15-6598. The sequence continues at coordinate 21,906 of NZ_JAGWCS010000005.1, forward strand.
TTAATTTATATCTATGAATAGAATTGCTCATTGATTGTGGCTCTAATTTATGAAGTTCCTCAATATGGACATGATTTGTAGAATGTAAAAATGATTCCCTTTTACTTTCTGCCTTATTTATTCTATTTACTTCTTTTCTTCCATCTAAAGTTTCTACAAGTGCAATATTTCCAGACTTATCTGCAATCAATAAATTAATATTATATGCTATTGGCATGTCTTCTATATATACCAAAGCTTCCTCTACATCCTTACAGTTTTCCAACAAATATCTAATAACAGCCCAAAATTGTAAACCTACAATAGCTGGCTTTCTCAGTCCCTCTGAATTACCTACAGGAAAACCACAAGATGACTGACTCACACCTAAACCACATTCATTCATTCCCTCAGTTCTACCAAACTGCATTACTGTAGTCCCAATATGTGCATATTTCCCAGTTACCTTAGTTTTGCATAATACAAAATCCTCCATCTTGTGTGAAAAATCAAAATTACGTGCAAACAGTACATGACCATTTTCAGTTAATTCTGGTGCTAATGCAAATTGACTACAACCTGGTCTAAGATATGTCATAGTATAGTATAAAATTTGATTCTGATTTACATGAATAGCATCAGCAAAACCTTGTAATTCTTCATTAAGACCTGGACAATATTTATCAAATAACTCTATCATGTACTTTTCTTCTTCTTCAGTTAGAGCATTAGATTTACCAATTTGACTTTCTATTAATTCTGGTATATCTACAATTGATTTTCCAAGTTCATATCCTATTTCATAATTTGTTCCACATAATTCAATATTTCTTACTTTTAAAGTTTCCATATATCTTCCTCCTCTAGTATCTATGTGTATTTGATTTTAGCATCTAAAATGTAACTTTTCATGATATTTTTTGCTATAACAAGTTTATAAATAATAAATGAACATATTTCTGAATTAATAGACATTACTAAATTATTTAAAGTTATAAATACATATTTAAATAAAAAATAGTAAACTAAAACGGTGAACTATACAAAGTTCACCGTTTATTTTCGATACTATATTTAATTCAAATTTAATAAAATATATTTTAATTTAAAATACTTCATTTTTAATATATTCTTTCTTTAAATCCTCTATAAAAATATTTATTATCTAAAAAGGCCCTAAATTAATCTGTACTGCAATCATCAAAAATACAAACCCCAAAACTAATTCCATAAGTATTATCTTTGATGCAAATTTAAACCATCTTGTATAAGGGATATGAGCAATAGATATTCCAGCCATAAGAACTCCTAGTGTTGGTACTATTCCATTTGCAAATCCATCACCCATTTGGTAAGCTAAAACTGCAACTTGTCTAGGTATTCCAATAACATCTGCAAGTGGAGCCATAAGTGGCATAGTTACCATAGCTTGACCTGTACCTGAAGGTATAAAGAAATTGATTACAGACTGCATAATCATCATTGCTCCTCCACTAAAAATCCTAGGAACATAATTTAACACTAATGACAATCCATGAACTATCGAATCTAAAATTACTCCTTGCTCTAATATAACTACTATACTAGATGCAAATCCTATCAAAATAGCTGGATAGACCATTTCTTGCATCCCTTTTACAAATCCAGAGGCAATTTTATTTGGACTCATACCATAGACTATTCCACATAGAATTCCTAGAGCAAAGAAATAAGCTGATAAATCTGACATTCCTAAAGAAAATTTTACAATCAATATCATCAGAACAAGTATTCCTCCAAAGAATGTAACTAATACTCTAATATTTCCAGAAGACAACTTATCGCCAACAGAAGACTCATCAATTTGCCAGTGACTATAATCAATATCTGATACTAAACTTTTACTTGGGTCTTTTTTTATCTTTTTACAATAAAAAATTATATATGCAGAAAGTAAAATCATTGTACAAATCCAAAATATCCATCTAAACCACATTCCTGAAAAAAGTGGTAATCCAGAAATACCTTGAGCTAATCCTACTGTAAAAGGATTAATTGTAGCTGAACCATATCCTGATGCAAGTCCTAACAATAAAATTCCTGAAGCAACTAATGCATCATATCCCAAAGCAATACATAAGGTCATCAATATAGGTAAAAATGCAATACATTCTTCATACATGCCTACAACGCCACCAGCTAATCCAAAAGTCAATACTAGACACGTAATTATAATCTCACCTTTTTTGCTTCCTTTACTTTTGGAGATAACTCTACTAATAAGGGCATCTAGCGAACCAGTAGAATTTACTATACCAAATGCACCCCCAATAATAAGTACAAAGAAAACTGTTACGGAATTTTTCCCAAGCCCACTTGGTATAGCTCTAAATACATCCATTATACTAACTGGATGTTGTTCTCCATACGTAAAACTTCCAGCTTGCACAATCATATTTCCAGTACTTAAATCTTCAACTCTATTATATGTTCCAGAAGGAACAATGTAGGTCATTATGGCTGCAAATATAATAAGACCTATCATCAAAACATACGCATCCGGGAATGTTAATTTTTTACTTTTGCTTTTAGTTTTATTAGTCATAACCCAATCCCCTTTATATAAAGTCTACTCTTCTTTCATTCGTTTAATTAGCTCTGGATTTTCAAATAAATCAAATCCTGTTAAAGCCAATATTTTTATACCATCAATTACTCTATCTTTTGCATATTGGTTTATAGACGCTTCTAAAAATTCTTTTGTATGTAATTCTTCTCCGTTTTCTGAAAATTTCATCAAAGGATGTATACATGGCATTATTTGACTTAAATTACCCATATCTGTTGAACCTAACATTACTTGTTCATCTTCATATATACCAAGCTCTTCCATATTTTCTGTAAATATATCTACTAAAACTTTATTTGCATTTAATCCTTGACAAGTTGGTTCAAAATGGTAAAATTCAAGTTCACATCCAGTAGCTATCGCAGCTCCTCTAGCACAATTTTTTACTTTTTCAACCACTTCATCGAAGTAATCTTGTTCTTTTGCTCGTATCTCTAATCTTACTTTTCCCATATCAGGTATTACATTAGCAGCAGTTCCTGCTTCTAGTATAATACCATGTATTCTAGTTCCATCTATCAATTGTTGTCTTAGTGCATTTATATTGTTATATAATAAAACTACTGCATCTAGTGCATTTATTCCATTATATGGTTTAGCTCCTGCATGAGATGCTTTCCCAGTAAATATGAAATCTAATCCTCCTATTGCTATAATCTCTGGAGTTACACAAGTTTTTGAATTTGGGTGTATCATCATTGCCGCATCATAACCATCAAATACACCATGTTCTATCAAGTAAGGCTTTCCATCCCCAGTTTCTTCAGCAGGAGTTCCAACTATACTCACTTCTCCTTTGTAAGTATCTAGTATACTTGCAAGAGCTATTCCAGCTCCAACTCCCATAGATGCTATCAGATGATGACCACATGCGTGACCATTTCCTGGAAGAGCATCATATTCTGCTATAAAAACTATTCTTGGACCATCACCATTTTTCTTAGTTGCTTTAAAAGCTGTAGCCATACCTGCTAAATTTTCCTCAACCTCAAAACCTTCTTCTCTTAAAAATTCTGATATCTTTTTAGCAGATTTATACTCTTGTAGAGCAATTTCTGGTTCATCATACAAAGATTGACATAGCTCCAAAATTTTTTCTTTCTTTAAATCCGCCACTTGTATTATTTTTTCCTTCATATCAATCTTACCTCCCATTGAAATTAATTTATATATTTATTCATATAAGATAAAACAAACTTATATTTATTACATTGAAACTATTTCTACACTTATTGTAAAACCTAATGACTTATTCAACAGTACAAATTTTTCTATCTACTATTTTATCTATTAAAATAAACAATCTTACTATATATACTAACCTTTAAAATAACAGTTTTAAATATAAATATGTATTTCTACATGTATAAATCAAATAACTAATAAGTAAAAATATAAACATATACATTAAAAATTATAATTTATTATACATTATATTGAATTCATATAACTTTGATATCTATTTTGAAAGTCCAATTGAAACATCTATATAAAATACTATAAAAACCATTAATTCAATTTAACTTCTGCTTGTTCTCTTTTAAGTATTTATTTTCCCAAAATTCAGCATTTTTTATATCCAATTCAACAGGATTAAAATTTCTATCAGCTCTTTTTATTCCTAATTTTTTCTGTCTTAGGTAGTCGTAATATGCTTTTATAGCTGGCTTTTGCAGTGTAAAGATAGCAATTAAATTTATATATGTTAAAACGCCTATACATATATCACCTAATGCCCAACTTGTAAGTGGTTCTATAAAACAACACATTGCTGCACATATTATAAGCATAAATCTACAGACATTTATTATGTGCTTTTCATGTTTTTGTGCTTTAATTCTAGTTACCAAATAAGATACATTTGTCTCCATCATATATGAGAATGCTAATAATGTTGTGAATGTAAATAATAATAAAACTATTGCTATAAAAATATCACCTAATTGAGGATGTAATGTATTTATTGCACTCTGCACATATTGTGGACCTGGCTCTACACCTGGTAGTACAGTTAAAACTCCTGTAACATTGTATTTTCCTGTTATTATAATCATAATGCCTGTAGCCATACATATTAATAATGTATCCACATAAACAGAGAAAGCTTGAACCAATCCTTGTTTAGCTGGATGACTTACTTCTGCTGCTGCTGCACCATAAGTTCCAGAACCTTCACCTGCTTCATTTGAGTATATACCTCTTTTAACGCCCCAAGATATTGCTGCACCTAACATACCTCCAAACATTGAACCAAATCCAAATGCAGATTTAAACATCGTTATAATAGCATCTGGAACTAAATTTATATTTACTATGATTATCACTATTGTCATAATAAGATATGCTCCACCCATTATAGGTACTACCTTTTCAGCAAATAAACCAATTCTTTTAATTCCTCCAAAAATTATTATTCCTAATGCAATAGAAGATGCAACTGCAATTGTCATTCTTGAAAATCCAAAAGCTTGATTCATTGCTAAGTATAAAGTATTTGATTGCGTCCCAGGCATAAAAAATGTATAACTTATAATTGCAACTACTGAAAATAAAATTGAACATCTTTTCCATCCAAGACCTTTTTCAAAGTAATATGGAGGACCTCCTCTGTACTGCCCATCATGTTCATCTTTGTATATTTGAGCTAGAGTAGATTCTACAAATGCAGTCGCTGAGCCTAATGTAGCCATTATACACATCCATACTAATGCTCCTGGACCTCCCATTGCTATTGCCACAGCCACACCAGCTATATTACCAGTCCCAATTCTACCAGCCATAGATGTAGCAAATCCTTGAAAAGATGATATACCAACCTGAGAACTATCTCCTTCAAGTAAAAGAGTCAGCATCTCTTTTATATCTTTTATTTGGAAGAATTTTAATTTCAATGAAAAATACAATCCTATACATAAACACATTGCAACTAATACAGGTGACCAAACAATTCCATTAATGGTGTTAACTAAATCGGTCACTCAACTCACCACCATTCATTTTAATTTATAGACAATAATTTAAACAGCTATGTACTAATATTTTGTATAAACTTTATTTAACTCAACATATCTTATAGACTTATTTTTTATTTTATTTATCTTATTTCTATCTTTTAATATGTAAACTACAACAATTATTACCAAAATTAAGAATATCAATCGATACATGAACATAAATGTATAAACTTTTTAACGATATGTGTTTGACAAACAATCAAACAATATAAATTGAAATACATATAAGGAAAAGCCCAAAGCCACTACATAAATAGCAGAAACAGTGTATTACGAAACTATTAATATATAGTTAGATAATATATAGTTAGATTTTATAATTTTCTTATTTATTATTAGATATAAAATTGAGTGCAAATATCATCTATTATTAAAATTCAGGTAAAATTTTTAAATCAAACAAGTTTATGTAAATATACAAATAGGTGATAATTGCTACTCAATCTTATATTTTTAGGGGTAACTTTATGCTAAAACTATACTAAAAACACTTGATAACATTTTAATTTTTCTACACTTTATTCATCAAATATAACTATAAATTTTAATTTAGTATTGCTTTTTATACAGTATTTATGTCAGTAGATTATACTGAAAGAAACACTCTATTATCAAATGAAACGTTTAAACTTTTAATTTCTCCAATCTTTTCTTTTTAACTTTTAATATATATAAACAAGATAATATTCCTATTACTAAAATAGCTATTTGGAATATAAATGTATATGTGTATCCTTTATTACCATAAGTGTCTATCCAATGCCCTATTAATGCAAATTGGAATACATCTGGTGAAAAACCTAGAGCTGCTGCTATACCTATAGTAGTAGCTGAATATTTAACTGGTACATTTACTTCCTCTTGAACTGCATAATATATACCTTTTCCCATATAACCTAATATACCTACTACAAATGTTAATGCTATAAATAAAGTCATTGGTGTTGATGAAGGCAATACTAAGAATAGAACTATTACTACTATACCAAGTACATATATTGGTAAGAGCACTTTAGTAGGTGATTTTACTTTGTCTGCACAGTACCCTCCAAATGGAGCGCCAAATAATTTTAATCCATGTTGTCTTATTATAGCCAATGCTCCAGATAGTGCGACTGAACCTCCAAGTACTGATGTTATATAAGGTGTAAAGTAAGACATTGTAACTGTAAATGAATATACACAGAATATACTTATACCTACTAACCAAGTATTTGGTGATTTTAAAACTACCATAAAGTCACTAGCAGCCATTTTTTCACTTTTACCTTCTTCTTTTTCTTCACTAATATCTACATCTTTAATTACAAACCATAATACTGGACACATTACTATAGATAATATTCCTAAAGATATCATTACCCATCTCATACCTAAAACAGGAGTTGAAAATAATGTATAAATATATAAGAATATAGCTCCCATTACTACTCCAGAAACTCCAACCATAGCTTCATTAAATCCATAAACTTTACCTTGATTTTCTTTTCCTATAACTCTAAGTATCTTTACCATAGAAGGGTAGTTCATAACTAGTGATGTAATTGCACAACCTACCCAAGTTACAACAGCAAATGTATAATTCATGTTAAATGCAAATAAAAATGATACTACTCCATTAAGAAATACAGAGCCTAAAATTATCTTTCTATAATCAAATCTATCTGCTAACCATCCTCCTATAGGAGCTCCAAATATATTACCTAATCCATAAATTGTAAGTAGAAAACCTAGTTGAGTATTTGAACATTGTAATGCTTTTAAAATTGGATCATACAATGTGTATTGGATAAATGGTATAATATAAACTAATTCCCAACATATGGCTATGATAACAAGTTGAATCATTAACTTTCCAAACTTTATCCCGTTCCCTTTTTCTCCCATAATTAAGCCCTCACTTTTAATATTTATTCACAAGCATAATTGAGTTCTTTTTTTATAACTTCTGCAAGTATTTTAACCCCTTCAACTATTTGCTCTTCTGACATTGTTGTATAATTAAGTCTCATAGTATTCTTTGGACCATTATTTGCAAAGAATGATTCTCCAGAAACATAGGCAACTCCAGCATCTATAGCTTTATCTAATAAATTATCTACATTTATACTTTCAGGAAGTTCAACCCATATAAACATACCTCCATCTGGTTTTGTATATTTTGCTTCTTCTGGAAAATATTTTTTCATAGTTTCTAACATCAAGAAACATCTTTTTTTATACTCAGCTCTTATTTTTTCTACATGTTCATTTAAATTATATTTCTTTAAGAATTCTATTACTTGTACTTGAGAAAATTGATTTGATTGTAAATCGATACCTTGCTTTAAAAGTTCTGCTTTATCTATAATATCTATATTCCCACACATCCAAGCAACTCTGAATCCTGGACATAACACTTTTGAAAATGACCCTAGATATAGTACTTTATCTTTAGTATCAAGTGATTTAAGTGTAGGTAGTGGTTCTTGTGTAAATCTTATTTCTCCATAAGGATTATCTTCTATTACTATGACATCATACTTGTTTACAACTTCCATAAAATCTTTTCTTCTTTGTAGAGACCATGTTTTTCCTGTAGGATTTTGGAATGTTGGTATTACATATATCACTTTTATGTTTGAATTTTCAGATAATAATTTATCTAAATCTTCTGTTACCATTCCTTCTTCATCTGTGTCTACTCCTAAAAAGTCACATTCATAAGGTCTAAATGCATTTATTGCACCTAAGTAACTTGGATTCTCTGTAACTACGATATCTCCTTTTTCTAATAAAATCATAGCACTAAGAGCTATACCTTGTTGTGAACCAGTAGTTATTATAATATTTTCTGGTTTTGTGTCAATATTTTCTTCTTCTTTCATTCTCTTAGCTATTATTTCTAACAACTCATCTTCACCTTTAGTAGGTCCATAAGCTAAAGCAAATTTTCCTCTTTCATCAAGCACTTGCTTAGTTACTTCACTTATTTCTTTTATTGGAAATAAGTTTGGGTCAGGAAGCCCTGCTGCAAAAGATATAACAGTTCCACCACTTGCCACCTTTTGAGCTATCTTCTTTTGAGAGTCTCTTATAGCTGAAGCCTTTACCATATCCATTCTTTTTGCATATTTCATAATAATTCATCCCCCTTTTAATAATTTTCTTATTGTGATGCTAAGCAAGCTAATGCTATTGAATTTATTTTAATTTCGGCTGTATCAGAACGTGAACCTAAAATTATTGGATTTGTTGCCCCCAAAACTATACCTGCCCACTTAGCTTTATTGAATCTAAGCCATGACTTTCCTAATATGTTTCCTGCCTCTATATTTGGAAATACAAGTAAGTCAACATCGCCAGCAATATTACTTTTGATTCCTTTATGCTTTGCTGCATATGCGTCAAATGCAACATCAAAGGCTATTGGACCTTCTACTATACAATTTGGTATTTCTCCTGATTTCACCATTTCTACAAGTGAATTAGCATCTACTGTAGATTGTATTTTGGGGTCTACCATTTCATTTGCAGTGAGTATTGCAGTTTTAGGATTTTCCATACCTATACTCTTCATAGTAAGAAGTGAATTTATCATTATATCTTTTTTCTGATTTAAATTTGGAGATACATTTATCCCACTATCTGTACAATAAAGAAGTTTGTGGTATTGAGGTAATTCATATACTGCAAGTAAACTTAAAAGCCTTCCTGTTCTAAGACCAAACTCTTTATTTAATATAGCTCTCATATAAACACTTGTATTTACTAACCCCTTCATAAGAATTTTAGCATCCTTATTTTTAACTATCTCTACAGCTTTTTTAACTGATTCATCAGGATTTTGACATCCTATTATTTCATACCCCTTTAGTCCAATCTCTTTTGATATATTTTCTATTTTATCTTTATCGCCTACGAGAATTGGCTTTATAAGATTTAAATCTGTTGCTGATTTTACAGCTTTTAACACTTCTTCATCTTCTGCAACAGCAACACTTACAATAACAGGTTCAAGTTTTTTAGCTTCTTCTAATAAATTATTAAAATCTTTTAACATATTTTTTCTCCTAAATATTAATAAGTTTTTGCCATTTCTTCTCCATTAAGAACTCTAAGAGCTCCAAGAGCAAGTGCTTCCATTTCCATCTCACCTGCCACTATCTCTACTGGTGCTAAATATGAAACTTTTTCTATTATTCCTTTAGTTACCATTTCCGAATGTGATATTCCCCCTGTTAAAATAATCCTATCTATATCTCCAGAAAGTGAAGCTCCATACATAGAAATTTCTTTAGCTGTTTGATAGATAAATGCATCCATTATGAGTTTAGCTTTTTCATCACCATCTTTAATTCTATTTTCAATTTCTATCATATCTTTTGTTCCCAAATAATCATACATCCCTCCAATTGAGCTTACTTTTGCAACCATTTCATCATGAGTATATTTTCCTGAGTAACATAATTCTATAAGAGGGTATGCAAGTAATCCTCCACTTCTTTCTGGAGAAAATGGACCATCAGACCTTCCACCACTTCCATCTATCATTTTTCCTTTTTTGTGTGCTACAATTGATATTCCAGAACCTAGATGAGCTACAATAAAGTTATACTCTTCATATTTTCCACCTAGTTTTTGTGCTATTTTTCTTGAGACAGCTTTATGATTTAGTGCATGCAACCAGCTAGCTTTTTCTATATCTGATATACCTGTAATCCTTGATACATCATCAAATTCATCTACAGAAACTGGGTCTACTACAAATGACTTCACTCCTATTTCATCTGCTATAGTCTTAGCTAACAATGCACCTAAGTTTGATGCATGTTCTCCATTTATTTCATTTCTCATGTCCTCAATCATTTCTTTACTTACGATATAAGTACCACCTTTTATAGCCTTCATAAGTCCACCACGACCCACTACTGCATCAAAAGAATTTATATCATGATTTTCACTACTTAAAACATCCACTATTAATTGCTTTCTATAATCATATTCATCAAATACCTTGGAAAAATTTTTTAAATCTTCTCTTGTATGAGTTATATTTTTTTTCAAAACTTCATCTTTATCTTGAAATACAGAAATCTTTGTAGATGTACCACCAGGATTAATTACTAAAATTTTCACTTCAACGCCTCCTCGGTTTCATACTGTAGAACGTCGTTCTGTTATATTTTTAAAAATTTTGTCGTCCTATCACTCAGAACGACGTTCTATATTTTATTAATTAAATACTAACACATAAAAATGAGTATTTCAATAATAATTTTAAATATTTAAAATATTCACTCATAGTCATATCCAGCTTCAAATGCTTCTACATTTTTAGCATTAAACTTTCCTTTACCTTGATTTTCAAAGTATTCACACATGCCACTTTCAAATTCTTCTTTTGTAAATAAATCTAAATTCTTTACCATAGCACCTAACATACAAATATTAGCAGACTTTTCATTCCCTAAATTTTGAGCTATTTCAGTAACAGGTACTTTTATAACATTAATATCTTCTCTATATTTTCTATCCTTATTTACTAATGATTCATTGACAAACATATAACCATTTACTTTCATTAAACTTTCATATTTATCTACTGATACACTATTCATTCCCAATAATATATCTGGGTTTTTTACACAAGGATTTGCAATTTTCTCATCACTTACAACAACATTACAATTTGCACTTCCTCCTCTCATCTCATTTCCATAAGATGGGAACCATGTAATCTTTTTTTCTGCCTTATATGCAACATACATTATAATTTTTCCTGCTGTAAGAACTCCCTGTCCTCCAAAACCAGCACATATAATTTCATTTAACATATTATTTCCTCCCTAATCAATAAATTCTCCAAGTGGATACTTTGGAACAAGTTCGTTTTCTATTCTCTTCATAGCATCTACTGGCTTTAATCCCCAGTTTGTTGGACATGGTACAAGTATTTCTATTAAGCAAAAGCCTTTCTTATCTTTTTGTTTTTCAAGTGCTTTTTTGATATATCTTTTTGTTGTATTTATTTCTTTAGGGTTAGTTATCGTTCCTCTTGCCAAATATGCTATATCTAAATTTCCCATAACCTTTACAACATCAAATGTTGAACCATGGTCTTCATATGTTCTACCTGCTGGAGTAGAAGCTGTATGTTGACCTTCTACAGTAGTTGGAGCCATTTGTCCACCTGTCATTGCAAACATATTATTATTCATAACTAAAAATATTACATTATCATTTCTAGTAGCAGCTGACATAGTTTCTCCAAGCCCTATTGCATAAGCTCCACCATCTCCAGCTATTGTAAATATATATTTATCTGGTCTAACTCTTTTCATAGCTGCCATAGCTGCACCCATTTTACCATGAGGAGGAACAACAACATCTACATTCATACTAAATTGAAACATATGATTACATCCTATATCTGAGCATATAATCGTATCTTGACATATATCCATTTCTGTTAATACTTCTCCAATAATTCTATCGACTATAGAGTGTCCACAGCCTCCACAGAACATATTTTCACACATCATTATTGCTGGTGCTTTTTTAGCCATAATTAAAATACCTCCTCTTGCTTAGCTTTTCCATCTATAATCTCTTGAGCAAAATCTATTAATTGATTTACTTCTGCCATATATTGAGCTGTTGCTACTGAATATACTGGGAATCTATTATTACATGCTATAATTACATCTTCCTTCATTTGTGCCATCATGTTCATTTCAACTGTTACAAGCCCTTTTAATGAATCTTTTAATTTTTTGAAAGCTTTTCTTGGGTAAGGCCACAATGTTTTTGGTCTTATTAATCCAAGTTTTATACCTCTTGCTCTTGCATCTCTAACTGCACCTTCTGCTATTCTTGAAGAAATTCCATATGCAACAAATACCACATCTGCATCTTCTATCTCTATTTCTTCCCATCTTTGCTCATTTTCTTGAACTTTTCTCATTTTTTCTATATAACCTTTTTGCCATGTATCTTGGTCTTCAAAATATGTTATATCAGTTATTACTTTATTTTTTTCTCCAACAGGAGTTCCTTTTGCTGCCCATGGAGCTTTATCCTTATCATATTCTTTCATTGGTGGTGCCATACAAGGTTCTACCATTTGACCTATTGTAGCATCAGAAAGTATAAGTACTGGATGCATATATTTTTCAGCTAATTCAAAAGACTCATATGCCATATCCATATTTTCTTGAACACTATTAGGTGCTAATACGATTAAATGATAATCTCCATTTCCTCCACCTTTTACAGCTTGCCAGTAATTATCTTGACCAGCTCCTATAAATCCATCTCCTATACCATATCTTTGTACACATGCTACAACTGCTGGTAAACCAGCTGATACCCAATATGCAATTCCTTCTTGCTTTAATGAAAATCCAGGTCCAGATGAAGATGTCATAGCTCTTGCTCCAAGTGCACTTGCCCCCATAACCATATTTACACTGGCTATTTCAGATTCACCTTGAATAAATACTCCTCCAACCTCTTTTTGTCTCCAAGCCATCATTTCTAATATCTCTGATTGTGGTGTTATTGGATAACCTGCATAAAATCTACATCCACCACGTATAGCTCCTTCTGCTAAGGCTTCATTTCCCTTAATTAATAAACTTTGCATACGTTTTCTCCCTTCCAATAAAAAGTTATTTATAATATCTCAAATACTAAATCAGGACACATTGTATAACAAGCGCCACATTGAACACACTTTTCTTCATCGACTTTGACTGTTACAAAGCCTTTTTTATTTGTGTAATCAGAAAGACTTATTGCTTCTTTTTTGCAAGCTTCAATACAAAGATAACACCCTTTACATCTTTCAACACTCAACTTGACTTTTTCCATTTTTCAAATCTCCCCTTTTATGTAGTAATTTTTTTACTTAATTTTAAATATATAATATTTATGTGGGTTTATTATATATATTTCATTATTGTTCTATTGTTTAGAACGCTGTTCTGTTTTTATTTCTTAATTAAAAGATAACACATTAGCTTAAATATTTCAACAACATTTTAAATTTTAAGAATATTTAATTTTTAATTTAATAAAAAAGAGACCCTATCTAAACTGGCATTTACAAATAACAATTTAAATTTAGTCTCTTTTCTCTATTCAAATTTATCTTTTAAATTTATTTTTTAAAATTATCTAAAAAGTTCAGATATACTCTTTGCAGTTTCTATAACTCTTTTAATCTTATATTCAAAGTCTCCCTCTCTCATCCTTATAGTAGGACCTGATAGACTTATTGCTGCTATAGCTTTATTGTTTTTATCCAAAATAGGTGCTCCAATACAAGTTAAACCATGTTCTAGTTCTTGGTCATCTAGGGCATATCCTTGTTCTTTTATTTTTGCCAAAAAAATCATCATATCATCCCAATTATCAATTGTATGCTCTGTATATTTGTGTATTGGAGTTTTTCTGTATTTTTCAAAATCTATAGAATCATTAAATGCCATAAGACATTTTCCAACCGCTGAACAATAACATTCGCTACTAGAACCAACTGACGGATTTACTGAGAGTAATTGATTTGAACCATATTCTTTATGTATTATGATACTTCTTGGAGAATCTTGAGCTCTTTCTTCTAGTATAGACACATTCACCACTTCGTTAAATTCTTGATTTAATTTTTTCGTATATGGTTTTACTATTTCAGTCAATGACATCTGTTCTCCCACAACCATACCTATTGCGTATAAATTTATTCCCAGCCAATACTTACCATTTTCAGTGTTTTGTATAACAAAACCTTTGTTTTCAAGAGTCACTAAAGTTCTATGTATCGTACTCTTATATACTCCCATAACCTTACTTATTTCAGTTATTCCCATCTCTCTCTTTTCATGATATAATAGCAAAATTATGTCTAGGGCTCTATCTAATGCATTTATTATTTCTCCCATATACAAATACTCCTCCTGCGAATATTAAGCGTTTATTCAACACTATACTAAATATTATATATTAAAATTACAAAATTATCTATTTATCTTAATTATATTTTATAAAACAAAAATATTATGCTTATTTAACAAAATAAAGAGTCATACTCAGTATATCTTCCTTATTTTGACTTTTGATAGTATTCTACTGTTATATTTTTGCCCTCTCTAGATAATAATATATATATAATTATACAGTATATTTATTTTTATACAAGTCTAATAACGAGGTGAAATAATGGACAATTTAAAAGAGACATTGTTAAATGAACTACCTAATTTTAAAGAATATTCTTCAAAGTTATTAAATGGAGAAATAAATAAAATGCAATACAAAGGTTTTTCTGGTGGATATGGAGTTTATGCTCAAAGAGACAAAAAATCATTTATGATAAGACTTCGAGTATCTGCTGGAGTATTGTCGAAATCTCAACTTGAAAAAATTTATCAAATGGCTACCAAACATAAACTAGATAAAATACATTTAACAACTAGACAAGCTATACAATTACATGACTTGTCTATAGACTCTATAGTTGATATTATGGAAGAAGGAATAAAAAATGATATCTTCACTAGAGGCGGTGGTGGTAACTATCCTAGAAATGTAGGCTTATCTCCATTATCAGGAGTTGACCCTGACGAAGCTTTTGATGTTACTCCTTATGCAGTTGCTACTGATAAATATTTTATCAAAAATGCTACTACATATCACTTACCTAGGAAACTAAAAGTTTCTTATTCTAGTTGTTACACAGATGCTGCCCACTGTAGTATACAAGACTTAGGATTTGTAGCTACTCTAAAAAATGGCGAACCATATTTTAGAGTGTTCTTAGGTGGAGGTTTAGGTAAACAAC
The DNA here is from genome assembly GCF_020657705.1 of Clostridioides sp. ZZV15-6598. Taxonomy (NCBI): domain Bacteria; kingdom Bacillati; phylum Bacillota; class Clostridia; order Peptostreptococcales; family Peptostreptococcaceae; genus Clostridioides; species Clostridioides sp. ZZV15-6598. The sequence goes on from NZ_JAGWCS010000005.1 coordinate 37,330, forward strand.
CTAAAGTTGCTTTAGAACTTGATGAAGTTATAAAACCTAAAGATGCATTATATTGTGTAGAAGGAATGATTAAATTCTTTATGGCTCATGGTAATTATGAGAATAAAAACAAAGCTAGGGTTAGATATATGGTTGAAACTCTTGGAGAGAAGATGTTTTTAGAAAAATTTAAAGAATACTATAAATTAGAAAAAGAAAAGGGTAATCTTGAACTTAATGTTGAACAAATTGACTATTCTAAATCTGGAGTTAAGATAGATTTACATGATTCTAATTTACATGACTCTAGGTTAATAGCTCAAAAACAAGATGGTTTATATACTGTATATATACATCCGATTGGAGGTTTACTATATACTAAAGATTTAAAATTTTTACTTCAAAAGTTAGATAATATTAAAAATCCTATGATTAGATTAGGTATGACAGAAGGATTGTACATCTTAAATTTAGATGGAAATGAAGCAAAAATGATATTAGAAATAAGCAAGACTATAAGTTGTAACTCTCAATTAGAACAGAGTGTGTCGTGCATAGGTGTTCCTATTTGCCAGATGGGTATACAAAATAGTCAAAAAATGTTACATGAGATAATAGATTATTTTAGATTACAAAACAATGAAGAAGTTTTAAATAAAGCTCCTAAACTGTATATTTCGGGATGTCTAAATTCATGTGGTGTTCACCAAATTGGTAGTATAGGATTATGTGGTAAAAAGAAAAATGTCAATGGTGTATCTACTGATGCATTTGAATTATTTGTTGGAGGTAGTTTTGAAATAGGTAAGACTAGACTAGGAAAATCTCTAGGAGATTTTAAAGCTAGTGACCTTCCAAAAATGCTTTATGAAATAGCCGAACTTTCATCAGGAACTTTTTATGAATGGATAAATTCAAATGATGATTTATTAGATAAAATAACTGCTAAGTATAAAATATAATTTAACATAATTAATTAAAAAAGTGAGATAGCTATAGCTATCTCACTTTTTTAATTAATTACGTCTTTATACTATTTATAAACTATCTTTGATAAATCACAAATTTCTAACATAGTATCATATATTTGTTTAAGTAAACCAAGTCTGTTATTTTTAATTGCTTCATCATTATCCATAACCATAACTGAATCAAATAGGTTATCAACTACAGGTCTTAAAGATGCAAATTCATCTAAAGCAGTACCGTATTTCTTGTCTTTTAATAATTCTTCTACCCTTACTTTTACTTGCTTAAATTCATTATAAAGCTTAATTTCAGCATCTTCTTTTAATAGATTTTCGTCAACTTTATCACATTCTGCTTTTTGAGCCAAAGTAGAAACTCTATTAAATGCAGTAAGCATTTCCACTAATTCATCTTTTTCTAGCCAATTATTAAGCTCTAAAGCTCTCATATGCATATCAGAAATATCATTGATATCAGAACTTAAAACAGCATCAACAACATCATATCTTATACCTAAATCTTTAAATAGATTTTTTACTCTTTCATTAAAGAAGTTCATTATTTGTTCAACAACTTCTCCTTTATTAAAATCTAATTCAGAATAATTATCTAAAGCATGTCCAATAAGTACTTTTAAGTCTACAGCTACTTTTCTATCCATAAGTATACTAAGTATACCTAAAGCTTGTCTTCTTAAAGCATATGGGTCTTGAGAACCTGTTGGCTGTATTCCTATAGCAAAAAATCCTGCTATTGAATCTAATTTATCCGCTATTGATAAAGCCACCCCTGCATTAGTTTTAGGAAGAATATCTCCTGCAAATCTTGGTAAATAATGTTCAAAAATAGCTTCACTTACAACATCATTTTCTCCTCCAACCTTTGCATATTCTTTTCCCATAAAACCTTGTAATTCGTCAAACTCTCCTACCATTCCAGTAACTAAATCTGCTTTAGATAATTTAGCAGCTCTCATAGTGTCTGCCTTTTCATCTGCTAATCCTAAACTATCAAGTATATCAGCACTTAGTTTTTCAAGTCTTAAAGTTTTATCATAAATAGTACCTAATTTTACTTGGAAAACAACAGTTTTTAATTTTTCTATGTAGCTTTCTAAGTTTCTCTTAGTGTCTTCTCTATAGAAAAATAAAGCATCAGCAAGTCTTGCTTCTAAAACTTTTTCATTTCCAGCTTTAACATTATCTATTCTGTAAGAGTCTCCATTTCTAACAGCGATAAAGTTAGGTAACAGTTTTCCTTCTTTAAGTACTGGAAAATATCTTTGATGTTGTTTCATAGGTGTTATAACAACTTCTTTTGGTAGTTTTATATAATCTGTATTAAATTCGCCATAAAAAGCAGTTGGATATTCAACTAAGTAAGTTACCTCTTCAAGTAAATCTTCATCAAGCTCAACTTCGCCACCTAAAGAGTTAGCTACTTCTATACATTGTTTTCTTATAATTTCTTTTCTCTTATTTTGGTCTAAGACTATATAATTTTTCTCTAATTTTTCAAAATATTCTTCTATAGAATTAACTTCTATTGTACTTTCTCCTAAGAATCTATGTCCTTTTGTTACATTAGAAGATATTATTCCTTCTAAATCAAATTCTAATACCTTATCATTTAACAATGTAACTATCCATCTTATAGGTCTTGCAAATTTAAGGTTTTTTCCTCCCCAACGCATAGCTTTTGGGAATACTACAGATTTTATAGTTTCTGGTAATATCTCTTTTAACACTTCTGAAGTGTCTTTCCCAGCTTGCTTGATAGTAGCAAAAATATATTCATCTTTTCCAACTTGTTTAAAATATATATCAGATTCACTTAATCCTTTACTTTTTATAAATCCTAAAGCTGGTTTTGTGAAATTATTTTCTGCATCAACAGCAATCTTCTTGGCAGGACCTTTTATTTCTTCTTCTAAATCACTTTGCTTATCACTTAAACCTTCAACTACTAAAGTCAATCTTCTTGGTGTTCCATAGGCATCTATTTTATTAAAAGATATTCTATTTTCCTCAAATAATTTATTAAGATTGTTTTTTAATTGTTCTAGTGTACTACCCATAAATCTTGATGGCATTTCTTCAACACCGATTTCAAATAAAAGATAATTTTTCATTATTTGTCACCGTCCTTTAAAAGAGGGAATCCCATTTCTTCTCTTTGTTTTACAAAAGTTTCTGCAACAGTTTTAGCCATATTTCTAACTCTACCTATAAATGATGCTCTTTGACTAACACCTATTGCTCCTCTTGCATCCAGTGTATTAAATGCATGAGAACATTTTAATACATAGTCATATGAAGGTATTACAAGACCACTTTCCATAAGTCTTAGTGCTTCTTTTTCATATATATCAAACAGATTAAACAACATATCTGCATCACATAATTCAAACGCATACACTGAGTTTTCATACTCAGCTTTATTAAACACTTCGCCATAAGTTATTTTATCATTCCATTTTAAATCGTAAACACTATCAACTTCTTGAATGTACATAGCTAATCTTTCTAATCCATATGTAATTTCTCCTGTCTCAAGCTCACATTCAATATTACCTACTTGTTGGAAGTATGTAAATTGAGTTATTTCCATACCATCTAGCCAAACTTCCCATCCAAGTCCCCAAGCACCAACTGTAGCAGCCTCCCAGTTGTCTTCAACAAATCTTATATCATGTTCATTTGGGTCAATTCCAATTTCTTTTAAGCTCTCTAAATACAATTCTTGTATATTATCTGGAGATGGCTTTAGTATAACTTGGAATTGATGATGTTGATATAATCTGTTTGGGTTTTCACCATATCTTCCATCTGCTGGTCTTCTTGAAGGCTCTACATAGCATACTTGCCAAGGCTCAGGTCCTAATGATCTTAAAAAAGTATTAGGATTCATAGTTCCAGCACCTTTTTCAACATCATAAGGTTGCATCATGATACAACCTTGCTTTGACCAGTATTTTTGCAATGCCAGTATCATTTCTTGAAAATTCATAAAAATCCCTCCTATAACAATAAAGCCTCTCGTCTACACGAAAGGCTATTTTAATAGTTCTTCTACAACTTTTAGAATATCAAATTCTATAAAATTTGTCAATGTTAGTGATAATTCTTATAATTATCTTCTTTTCATTTTTTAAAAGTCACTTTATATCTATTTATTTTCGTCTTCGTTTTCATTATTCTTTTCAGATTCTTCTTTCATAAGATCAGCAGTTACATCTTTATCATCTTCTTTTTTATCAACTACTACATCTTTTACATCTTTAGCTGCATTAGTTATCATATTCTTCAAAACATGAAGTTTTTCTTCATTTAATTCACCTAAATCTACAATTTCTCCATCTTCTTCATTTTGAACTTTTATACGATATTTACTTATAACAGCTGCTGATAAACCAACTAGAGTAGCTAGTGGTACAAAAGCTAAGCCAACAACTCCTACTGTTAAAGGAATATTCATCATAGTTTTTCCATCTTTTTCAACTATTACTCTTACAACACTACTTTTTTTAAGAAGTTCTTTTAATTGATATTTTATATTTTCTCCATCTTTACCAAATACTTCTTCCATAGTTTCTTTAGCAGATTTAGCTTTGCAATTACAAGTATTTTTTTTATTTTCTAAATATATTACTGCCTCAATTACATCTCCATTGCATTCCACTAATGCTTCTTTTGCTTCTGCATAAGTTGCTCCTGGAACTCTTTCAAAGACTGAATCAACCATTTCAATAGTTATATTACTACTCATTATTATCCACTCCCTTATTGTTTTTTACACTTTGTAATACGTGTAATGATTTTAGATTAATATTATCAACATAAACTTTCAAATATTTTTCTAAGATATTTTCGAGTTCATGTGTTATATATTTTGATACTTTAGCTTTGCTACATGTTAAAATATCATTCCTTAATACATATTCCATGAGACTAACAGTTGTTAAATCCAATTTTATATTATTATCAAAAAGTGTATTACACTTACTACATAGTATACCACCTTCATAAACATTAAACATAGAATTTTGCAAAATTTTACTTCCACAATTAATACATTTATTTACTATCGGTTTAAACCCTATATAGTCCAAAAACTTTAACTCAAATGCAGCTGTTATAAATCTATTATCTGTATTCTCTTGTGTATATAAATACAGCGTTTGTGCAAGTAATATAAATAACCTATTATTAGTTTGATTTTCAAGTATAGAATTTTCAACTAATTTTGTAATATATGTAGCATAAGAAAATGCCTCTATATCGTAGGATATATTATAAAAACTTTTTATGATTTCACTTTGAGTAACCTTGTACATATTTCCTTGTTTTTTTAAAGTAAAATTGCTATAAGAAAATAACTGTGATGATGAAAGTAAAGAGCTCTTATTTTTTTTAGCTCCTTTTGCTATTGCAGATACTTTTCCAAGCTTTCTCGTAAACAGAGTAAGTATTATATCACTTTCCTTGTACCTTATAGCTTTAAGTACTATCCCCTGGGTGTTCAGGATTATCATCGTCTTCTTTTTTCTCCCTTACTTCTTCGACTTCTTCACTTAGGTTTTTGCAATCACAGAAATATAGATATGCATCTATACTACCTGTTTTTTTAAAAACTTCCCAACTGATATTGTTCATTTTTAAAAAACCCCCTTCTTACATTTATACTTATATTTTTAGTAAGAAGAGGATAAATCATACATAAAGTTATTAAACAATTTTTGACAATAATGCTGTCGTTATTATAAAATAAACTGCTATACCAGTTATATCAAGAGCTGTAGATATAATTGGTGATGAAACTGTAGATGGGTCTGCATCCATCTTTTTTAATAAAACAGGCATAAATGCACCTATTGTTGCACCCAAAACCATATTTATAAATAATGATATTGAAACAATTAATACAATATCTAATTTTTTCATAACAAAGTAAATTACAATACCTGTTATTACACTACACAAAAGACCTGTAATAATTCCTACAATACCTTCTCTTACTACATTGCTAAAATTCAAATCTTTGTTAGACAGTGTTATTACTGTAACAGATGATGATTGTGTTCCAATATTACCACCCATACCTATTACTACAGGTATAAAAAATACCAACGGAGCATATATAGGATTCATTATATAATCTAAATTAGAAAGTATTAAAGAAGCCAATAGACCTCCAATTAATGTAATAATTAACCATGGCAATCTACCTCTAAGAGCTGATATTGTCTGCTCTTTCAATGTAGGATTTTCCTTTTCAGCAACTTCTCTTTCATGTTCTGAACTTCCTGCAAACTTATACATATCTTCAGTTGCTTCTTCTTCCATAACATCTATTATATCATCTACTGTTATTATCCCTTTTAACTTTTCTTGTCTATCTACCACTGGAATTGCTATTAAATTGTATTTCGATACTAGCCTAACTGCTTCTTCTCTATCTTCATCTACATAAACAGAGATTATATTTTCACTCATTAAATCTTCTACGATATTTGCATCTCTCGCTATTATTAACTCTCTTAATGATAATACTCCAACTAGCTTTTCTTCATCATCAACTACATATATATAGTAAATAGTCTCAGCTTCATCAGCTTCTTCTCTCATATGTTCTATTGCCTCAAGAGCTGTCATATCTTTATTTATAGAAATATATCCAGTGGTCATTGTTCCACCAGCAGAGTCTTCATCATAGAATAATAATTCTTTTACATAGTCAGCGTTTTCTTGATTTAAAAGATTTATTATATGTTCTCTTTCTTCTTCTTCAAGCTCACTAAGTTTGTCTGCCATATCTCCAAGAGACATAAGTTCAAGTATGTTTTTTGCATGTTCTACATCTAACTTAGATAAAATACTAATAAAAAACTCTACACTACCTTCTTCTAATATAGAAGATGCCATATCCAAAGGAAGAACTTCAAATAATTGAATTTTCATGTCTTCCTCTAAATTTTCCATTATATCGAATATATCAATTATATGATATTCCTCTATTAATTCTCTTAACTCCAATACTTTATTATTATCAATTAATGATTTTACTTCATATAATAAATCTTGGGAAGCATCCAGTTTCCTATCCATATAACCCACCTTTATTTATCATTATATCCAAAATTATTTATATAATTTTGTAAATTTCTCCAATTCTCTTTAACCTTAACCCATAATTGAAGATTTATTTGTGAACCTAAAAGTAATTCTATATCTTGTCTTGCTGATTTACCTATTCCTTTTAGCTTCCTACCATTCTTTCCTATTATTATTCCCTTATGTGAATCTCTTTCGCAATATATTACAGCAGATACATCTACTATTTCTTTATCATTTCTTGCTTTCATTTTTTCAATTTCAACAGCTACACCATGAGGTATTTCATCATTAAGATAATGAAGAACTTTTTCTCTTATAAGTTCTGCTATTAATACTCTCTCTGGTTGGTCTGTAATCATATAATCTGGAAAATACTTTGGTCCTTCTTCTAAGTAATTTTGTATAACTTTTATTAGAGTATCTGTATTTTTTCCTTTTAATGCTGATATTGGTACTATCTCTTTGAAAATACCTTCTCTATCATACATTTTTATTATATCAAATAATTCATCTTTTTGGCCTAGTTGGTCTATTTTATTTACAACTAGAATTATTGGTGTCTTAACAGATTTTAAATCCTCTATTATTTTTCTATCTCCAGGACCTATTTTTTTAGAGTCATCAACTACAAATAATATTAGGTCTACATTTTTAAAAGCTTCTGTTGCTGCCTTTACCATAAATTCACCTAATTTATTTTTAGGTTTGTGAATACCTGGTGTATCTAAAAATACTATTTGAGTTTCTTTATCTGTATAAACTGCTTGTATTGTATTTCTTGTAGTCTGAGGTTTATCACTCATTATAGCTATCTTTTCCCCTACTACATTATTCATTAAAGTAGATTTCCCTACATTTGGTCTACCTACTATACTGACAAATCCTGATTTGAACATTAACTGTCTCCTAACTTTTATCTTCTTGTATTTAACTATTTTAAATTCATTTTAGTTTTTTAATTTATTTTAAATCATTTTCAGAGAAATAGTTTGGTAGCAAATCTTTTATATCATGCTCAAACACCTCTCCTTTAGTATATCCTGTTATTATTTTTATATCAGAACCAAACTCTATAATTACTTGTCTACATATTCCACAAGGATATGTTTGCTCATTATTCTCTGAGTTATCACTTGCTATAGCTATTTTATATATATCTTTATCACCTTCTGAAATAGCCTTAAAAATAGCTGTTCTTTCTGCACAATTTGTTCCACCTAATGATGCACATTCTATATTACATCCAGTATAAACTTTTCCACTCTTAGTTAAAAGAGCTGCACCCACTCTAAAACTTGAGTAAGGAGCATAAGAATGTTGTCTAGCATCTTCTGCCAACTTTAACAATTCTCTGTTGTCCACAACATCTCCTCCTGCATACACTTATTAGAATTTATTTTTATTTAATACTCTACATTATATCATAAAAATTTAATTATCACAGATTTGTTTCATTTTAAATATTTTATGTACATTCATTTTAATTATAAAACATTCCAAGCTGAAATACTAATATTGCTATTAACACGCCTAACAAAGCTCCTGCTATGGTTTCCCAGAATGTATGTATTTTTCCCTCAATCCTACTTTGAGCAACTAATACAGCCATTATATATGCAAGAGTAGATGCAACTACTCTTTCTGTCATAAGTGTAATTGCAGTTGCTATAGCAAATGCTAAAGCAGCATGACCACTTGGCATACCTCCTTTTAAAGGTGTCCCTGTTGAAGTCAACGCTTTTACTACTACAACAGCTATAAGAACCAACAATATACATATCAAGGTTATATGCAATTCTGATTCTCTTATCTTATAAATTAGCATCCCAGATATATCTGTCAATTTATCATAAAATAAAATATATCCAACCACTACTGAATTTAATGCTGCTACTAGTACACCCCCTGCTGCAACATCTTTTGCTATTTTTGCAAGTACATGATATTCATCGGTTACCAAGTCTACTGCTTTTTCTATAGCTGTATTAAACATCTCAGCAACTACAACTAAACATATAGACATTAACAACATTATCATTTCCAGTTTTGAAAAGTTAAAAAATAAACTTATTATAAGCACAGCAACTGAGCCTAAGTAATGTATTTTCATATTCCTTTCAAATTTAAATGTATATAATATTCCTTCTATGGCCGCATTAAAAGCTTTAATTATACCTTGACGAGTTTTTCCTGGTTTCATAAAAATTACTCCCTTGTTATGTTTAACTTATTTAATATGTATTCTTCTTTTTCTCTCATTTCCTTTGTATTTTCATCTGTATCATGGTCATACCCTAAAAGATGAAACATACTATGACATATTAAAAAACATACTTCTCTTTCAAAGCTATGATTATATTCTATGCTTTGCTCTAAAGCTCTTTCAAGAGACACTACTATATCTCCTAAAGATTCTTCTTCCAATTCAACATCTTCAAAATCATCACTTAAAAGAGGAAATGATAAAACGTCAGTTGGTCTATCAACTCCTCTATATTCTCTATTTAATTCATGAATCTCTTTATTATCTACAAAAGAAAGACTCACTTCATAATTATCATCATATCCTTCATAATCCAAACACTCTAAAATTATATCTTTTATTTTTTCTATTAGCTCTTCATTCACTTCTAATTTATCTTGTCTATCATCTAATATCAAATCCATTAATTACACCTACTTTTTATTCATTAATAATACTATACATCTATATTACTACACTTTTACTTTCTTTTGAAAGTCTTTTCCTGTATTTTCATTTTTTTGCGCTCTTCTTTTTTGAATTCTTCTTTTTTATCATGCTTCTCATAAGCTCTTATTATTCTCTGCACTAGCTCATGTCTGACAACGTCTCTGTCTGTTAACATTATAGAACCTATCCCTTGAACTCCCTTAAGAATCTCTGTAGCTTGTATAAGACCACTTTTTTTATTTTGTGGCAAATCTGTTTGTGTTATATCACCTGTAACTACAGCTTTAGAACCAAATCCTAATCTAGTTAAAAACATTTTCATTTGCTCAGAAGTTGTATTTTGAGCTTCATCTAATATTATAAAAGAATTATCAAGAGTTCTCCCTCTCATAAATGCAAGTGGTGCAACTTCTATAGTACCTCTTTCTAAATATTTATTAAACTTATCAGCACCCAACATTTCAAATAACGCATCATATAATGGTCTTAAATATGGGTCAACTTTATCTTTTAAATCTCCTGGTAAAAATCCTAAACTTTCTCCAGCTTCCACTGCTGGTCTTGTAAGTATAATTCTACTAACTTCATCTCTTTTAAAAGCTTTCACTGCCATAGCCACAGCAAGATAAGTCTTTCCTGTTCCAGCAGGTCCAACACCAAAAGTTATATCATTATTTTCTATAAGCTTTATATACTCTTTTTGCCCTAAAGTTTTAGGTTGGACAGCTTTCCCTCTTTGAGTTATAACAATTGTACCTTCAAGTTCTTTTATTTTTTGCTCACTACCTTCAAGTAAAAGAGATAATGAATAAGAAATGCTTTGTTTATCTAAATGCTTACCATTTGATACAGTTTGATGCAATTCATTCATAAGTTTTAATGCAGAATCTACATTTTTTTCTTCTCCTATTAAAATTATATTACCTTCTCTAAGTATTACATCTATATTTAAAGTTTTCTCTATCAATTTTACATTTTCATCAAAATTGCCAAATAACTCTCTTTCAAAATTGCCATCTGCTATCGTAAATTTTTTTTGTATTATCAATTGAATTAATCCTCCTCAAGTTTTAGGTTAAATTTTATTAATTGTTGTTACTATTATTATTTTGACTATTGTTACTATTTTGATTACTATTATTTCCATCAGAATTATTTTGGTCGTTATTATCTTTATTATCCTCATTAAATTCATTTCTTATATCATTTATTGGTCTTTTTTGTGGATTAGAAGGAACTTCCTCTTCTCCTTCTTTTGGTTTACTATCTTCCTTTATAAATCTTTCTGCCTCTGATTTACTAAGAGGATAAATTTTAGCAATATTTTCACTAGTTTGAACTGTTATTAAATATTCTAACATATTTTTATTAACTTTATAGCTATGTTTTACATCTATTATTCTAGCCGAAGCTGGTATTATGTATTCTAATTCTTTTAAAGCTTTTTCAGATAATTCTTTTTTCAACTCTTCTTTATTCTTTTTCACTTCAACTTTTTTGGTTTCATAAAAAGTACTCGTCTTTATTTTTATAGGAAAAGTATAATCTCCTATTGAAAGTCTTTTTTCTTTATTTTCAACAACATAATTCTTATATTTTATATTTTTTCTAATTGTAAATTCTTTATCATAAAAACTTATTGTGTGTACTTTTTTCTTTTCTCCAGTTTTTTTATTTACAGTATCTACATAGCTTGCCTTTTTAGTAGATTCATAAAAAGTACTTGCCCATACTTCTGGTATTGATTTTGTATTAGCACCATTTAGTAAAACATCACCCTTTTGGACTATATCTCCAGATTTAACAACAGACTTACCACTTCTAGGGATTACCTTTTCTATTATACCATTTTTTAAAGCAATTACATTACAATAATTTGATTGGTCTGTAGATTTTAAGGATTCAGCTTTTTTTGTAACAGTAACAAATATATTGGTCCCTTTTACATTAATAGATAAATATGCAACATCATTAAATTTTGACATCATATGGTCTCTAACTTCTTTTCTATCAATACTCTTTTTATATACTCCTGGTCTTACTCCAACTTTATAAAGTTCACTTCTAAGAACTTCTTTTTTTATACCTTCTGGAGATTGTATATACACATCCGTTACAAATTGTGATGTTGACATCAATAAAAGTAAAGAAACAATAGCACAAATCCACATACCTTTGTGCTTATAAATTCTTTTAATAATAAAAGGAACTCCTGTTTTTTGTTTTACCTTAATATCAAATTTACTCCCTCTATAAATATTCTTAAATTCTTTTATATCTTGTCTATTTATATTAAACTCGATTTTAGTATTTTTTATTCTAGTTACATTGTAAACATTTATCCCATTTCTTATAAGATGATTTAAAAATTGTTCAAGTCCTACTCCTTCCACAACTATAACATAGTATCCCCTTATAAAACTTATCAAGTGTATCTCCTCCTAATCAACATACTCCACATTGTATATAATTCCCTTTATACCTATCTCACTGTCAGTAATATACTTAAGTGAAAGTTTATCCCCAGATATTTTAATTGTTTTTACCTTAGTCTTTATTTTTATTAAATCAACTTCATATTCTAGTATTGATAGATAATTTTCTATACTCATAAAAGTATTACTTGTAACAGTAACAACTGGTTGATTTACTTGTAAATCAGTGGATATTTCTAACATAAGCATTACCCCCTTAATTAATTTTATGCTTAAAATAGGTATTTATGCACTTTATTGATACTATCATGAAGTAGTTTTAAATTTTTTTAGACAGTAAATACCTAATATTTAATATATTATTTAAACAAGAAAAAGGTAATCATATTGATAAAAATCAACATGATTACCTTTTTACTTTTTTTTATATAAAATCTAAAAAGTATACAATTTTTTTATTAGTCTTGCTCTATTAAACCATATCCACCTGCTTTACGCTTATATACTATATTTATTTCAAAATTATCTTGATTTCTAAACATATAGAAGTTGTGTCCTACCAACTCCATTTGAAGAATTGCCTCTTCTGAACTCATAGGTTTTACATTAAATTTCTTTCTTCTTTCTATAACTATATTTTCATCTTCCTCATCATCATAATCATAATCATTAAATTCGCTACTATTATCTATAAAGTCAATATTTTCAAATCTTATACTCTTATTATTTTGAATTTTGTCTTTAACCTTAGTCTTATACTTTACAACTTGTCTACTTAATTTGTCACAAACAATGTCAATTGCTGCATATAAGTCCTCTTCTACGTCTTCTGCCCTTATTATTTGACCATTAATAGGAATTATTGTAACCTCCACTTTCTGTCTATCCTTTTTCGCACTTACTGTTACTTTCACTTCTGATTCAGGATCAAGGTATTTTTCTAACCTACTTAATTTTCCATCTACGTATCCTTTTATTCCGTCAGTTAATTTCATTTGTCTCCCAGATACTATTATTTGCATAAAAACCTCTCCCTTCGAGCCTTTCCAATTCTAATACTTTAATATGTTAATCTTTAAATATATTTTTGATACATTTATTATATTTAAATTAATATAATTGTATATGAAAATGATTATTTTTAATAGTCTATTTATTTTTTATTTGATATGATATTATTAAAAGTACGGGGTAATTTACAAAACCTTTACATTCTATCTATTAATAAACCATATAAAATAATTCAAAAATCCAGCATAAACCAACCACAGCAGATAAACCAAATTTATATATCCAGCTCTCTTATCTATTTTAGAAAATTTTAAAATAACTATTATAGAAACCATAATCATTATTATTATGTCTATTAAAGCTGTAAATCTAAGTCCAAATCCGAAAAATAATATACTCCAGACAAAATTTAATGCAAGTTGCAATCCATAATAAAATACTGCATCTCTTACTTTAGGCAAGTTGTAACCTTTTTTTAATATTAGGTATGAAGATATACCCATCAATATGTACAATATAGTCCAAACAATAGGGAAGATAAAAGCTGGTGGTGCAAAACTTGGTTTTGTAAGTTGTAAATAGTACGTTGAAATATCTGTTCCACTAATCAACATGGTCAAAATACTACTTAAATAACCTATTATTAATGGTATTGATATGTTTATCAAAAAATTTCTAATTTCCTTTACCGATATAATCAAATTTTTCCCCTTCTTTCAAAATTTTCTTTGATTATAGATATGCTCAGATATGACTTGTTATTCTCAAAAATTATAAAAAGCCTAGAGATTTCTCTCTAGGCTATATCAATCTATTGTAAGTTTTGTTTTACCAACTTATTTATAAGTTTTCCGTCAGCTCTACCCTTAACTTTTGGTTGAATAACTGACATTATTTTTCCCATATCTTTCATAGATGTTGCTCCTACTTCAGATATAGTACATTTTACAATTTCTTCTAACTCTTCTTCGCTTAATTGTTGAGGTAGGTACTCTTTTAAAACTTCAATTTCAGCTTCTGTTTCTTTTATTAAGTCTTCTCTTCCAGCTTTTTCAAACTCAACTAATGCATCTCTACGTTGCTTTAATTGTTTTGCTATTACATCGATAATTCCATCTTCATTAAGTTCAGTTCTATTATCAACTTCATACTGCTTTATGGAAGCTCTTATTAAAGTTACTACAGATTTTCTCACTGTATCTTTGTTTTTCATCGAAGATTTCAAATCCTCTTGTAACTTTTGCTTAAGGGACATCCCCTTCACCTCTTTATTCTTATTTACTACTATTTTTTAGCGTTTTTTCTTCTTGCTGCTTCAGCTTTTTTCTTACGCTTAACGCTTGGCTTATCATAGTGCTCTCTTTTTCTTACTTCTGACATGATGCCAGACATTGCACATTGACGCTTAAATCTTCTTAAAGCGCTGTCTAATGTTTCATTTTCTCTAACTCTTACTTCTGACATTTCTTTTTCCCTCCCTCCAATAGCGCAATTATGCTGGGACTGTAACTATGTTCTTTTTGCATAATATGCATTACAACCTAACACTTTGTTTATTATAAACTAAATTTTTACTTTTATCAAGTATTTTTATCAAGAAGGAACTCAATTTTTCAATAATTTAGTTTAGTTTTGTTCTGCTTCGTAATTAGGAAGCTTTTTACCTGCTAAAATATGATAGTGCAAATGTTTAACTTCTTGCCCTCCATCGCTTCCACAATTATTTATGATTCTGAATCCAGTTTGGTCAAAACCTTTCTCTTTAGCTATTTTATTAATAACAACATGAATATGTGACACAATATCCATTTCTATATCAGGAATATCAATTACACTATCATAATGTTTTTTAGGTACAACTAATATATGATATGGAGCAACTGGGTTCAAATCATTAAATGCCAATACTCTTTCATCTTCATAAACTTTAGTTGAAGGTATTTCTCCGTTCGCTATTTTACAAAATATACAATCCATTTCCTTCCACCTCCTATCTTATAAATATTATAATTTCTACACGTTATAGCAAAATTCCTTCTACATATTCATTTTTTACATCATTTATTTTTACTTTTAATATCTGACCTTGTATGTTTTTGTCACTTTCAACAACAACTCTTATATAATTTGAAGTTAGTCCCTCAAACTTATTGCCCTCTATATTTTGTTCAAATAAGACTTCTAATTCACTACCAATAAATTTAGTTGCAAATTTACTAAAGTTTTCTTTGCTTAAATTTAAAAGTTGTTCACTTCTAAAGTGTTTTATTTGAGGGTCAATCTGATTTTCCATAGTTGCAGCTGGAGTTCCTTTTCTTGGAGAATATTTAAAAATATGCATTTGTGAAAGCTCTATATCTTTTAAGAACTCGTATGTTTGTTTAAATTCCTCATTTGTTTCTCCTGGAAAACCTACTATTACATCTGTAGTTATTGCTACGTTTGGCATTTTATCTCTTAATCTATCCACAATAGTCTTATACTCTGAAGTTGTATATCTTCTGTTCATTCTTTTTAGAGTTTCATCACATCCACTTTGAAGTGATAGATGGTAATGAGGACAAACCTTCTCCATCTTTAAAACTTCATTCACAAACTCATCAGTAAATAAAATTGGTTCAACAGAGCTAAGTCTAATTCTCTCTATTGCCTCTATTTCATTTATTTGTTTTATTACATCAAGAAGTTTAATATCCTTATCTTTTAAATCTTTTCCATAAGAGGCTACATGTATTCCTGTTAATACGACCTCTTTATAGCCATTTTTAGCCAATTTTTTCACTTCATCAACTATACTATCAATATCCCTACTTCTAACACGTCCTCGGGCATAAGGAATGATACAATAGGTACAAAATCTGTCACATCCATCTTGAATTTTCATAAATGCTCTAGTCTTTCCATTAGTCTGGCTGATTTCTATTTCTTCAAAGGCTTTTACCTTCATTATATCGTCAACTGTGCTAACTTTTTTACTTGCATCTATCTTTCTAATCTCTTCAACAATCTTTCTTCTATCATTTGTACCCATGACTAGGTTTACTTCTTCTATATCCAAAATTTCTTCTGGAGATACTTGTGAATAGCATCCCACAACAGCTATTATTGCATCTGGATTTTTCTTTTTAACTCGTCTTATATATTGACGAGATTTTCTATCACTCATATGAGTTACGGTACATGTATTTATAACATAAACGTCTGCATATTCTTCACTATTAACTTGTTCATATCCATCTTTTTCAAATAGTTCTAGCATAGCTTCAGTTTCGTATTGATTGACTTTACACCCAAGTGTATAAAAAGCTACTTTTTTCAATTTATTATTCTCCTCCTAAATCACTTAGCTCATACAAAGCTATTGTTGATGCTACAACAGAAGCTGTCTCAGTTCTCAATATTCTAGGTCCTAATGATACAATACTGCAATTATCTTTTTGAACTTGTTCTATTTCTTCCTCAGCAAAACCACCCTCTGGCCCTACAAAAATTCCAACCCTATCTATATTAGAATCACAATTTTTAAGTGCCTGTTTTATTGAGACAGTTCTTTCATTTTCATAAGGGCAGATATTTACATCATTTTTTTTCATATCTTCTAAAGCTTCTTTGAAACTTAAAACACCTCTTAATTTTGGGATTTTGCCTCTTTTACTTTGCTTTGCAGCTTCATAAATTATTCTTTCCCAACGTTCAAATTTTTTATCTTCTTTTTTATCATCAACTTTAGCAACACTTCTCTTAGTTTGAACTAATATTATTTCATCTACACCTACTTCAGTTAATTTTTGAAGTATCATTTCCATTTTTGGAGCTTTTGGAAGACCTTGATATAACTTTATCTTAAGTTTAGATTCTCTATTTACATCAACTTCTTCTAAAATTTTTAAATTAACCATATTTTTTTCTATATTTGTTATCTCACAAATGTACTCATTATTATCTTTATCACATATCTCAAGTTTTTCTCCTAGTTTACATCTTAAAACTTTTGAAATATGTTTTACATCTTCACCTTCTATAATGCAGGCTTTGTCTTGTGAATTTATATTATTTTTTTCAACAAAGAATCTATCCATTACATTCCACCCTGCCTTTTACTTTTTAAGTTTAGAAACTATTGCCGACCATTCCCCTAGTTTTTGAACCTCAACTATTTCAAATCCATTTTCGATTAAACTTTCTTTAACTTCCTCTACTTTATCCAAAATTATACCTGAAGATATAAATATAGCATCCTCTTTCATAAAATTTTGCACATCTTTTGCAAGTATTTTTATTATATCAGCTATTATATTTGCAACTATAACATCAGCTTTATCTTTTATTACATCTGTTAAATTACCATGCATTACAGATACATTTTCTTCAACTTTATTTTCAATCACATTTTCTTTTGCAACTTTTACTGCAACTTCGTCTAAATCTACAGCTACAACTTCTTTTGCTCCTAATTTAGCTGCTGCTATTGCAAGAATTCCACTACCACAACCAATATCAAATACTTTAGAATCTTTATTTACATATTTCTCTAATTCTCTAATACACATACTAGTAGTCTCATGTGTTCCTGTACCAAAGGCCATACCAGGGTCAAGCTCTATTATCAAATCGCCTTCTTGCATATCATAATCTTCCCATGTAGGTTTTACTACTACCCTTTGTCCTACTTTTGTTGGTTTATAGTATGCTTTCCATGCATTTGCCCAATCAGCTTCATTTACTTGGTCTAATGAAACACTTCCTTCACCTATATCTATACCAAAATCTCTTAGTCCTAAAACTTTTTGCTTTATAATTTCGACAAATTCCATTACATTTTTTTCTTCGGATACATAAGTCTTTATTAGCACATCCTCTTCTTCGTTCTTTTTAAATACTTCTTCTTCTACATAATCCCAATCTAATTCATTTTTCTTTTGGAATAAGAAATCTTTTGGGTCTTCTATTACAGCTCCTCCAGCTCCTTGTTCATATAGTATATTTGTTATTGGTTCAACTGCTTCTGTTGTTGTTTTTATAGTTACTTCTATCCAATTATTCATAAGTTTACCTCTCTTTTCTATATTAATTTTCCTATTTTTCCATAACTTTTATTATATCATAAATATCATACTTTTTTGTTTTATAAATTTTTTATTGGTCTACATCTATATTATAGTAAATTTACTTACTTTATAATAAATTGTCTAACTTATTTTTAGCTCTTTACTTGATTATACTTTTCCATATAATACATTTTAAATATTGCACATTATATTTATTATATATAATCCGCCAAGATATACATTTTAAACAAAAAGTTTTGGTTATTTTATATGTTCCCTACAATAAAATCATCTGATATTATATAATTAAAATTTAAATTATTAAGGAGAATTACAATGTCAGAAGTAATATTAAAAGATATATCAAAACTTTATTCTAATGGATTTAATGCAGTAAAAAATATAAATATAGATATCAATGATAAAGAGTTCATCGTTTTAGTAGGACCATCTGGTTGTGGTAAATCAACAACACTTAGAATGATTGCTGGTCTTGAAGAAATATCTTCTGGAGAATTATATATAGGAGATAAGCTTGTAAATGATATAGAACCAAAAGATAGAGATATAGCAATGGTTTTTCAAAATTATGCTTTATACCCTCACTTATCTGTTTATGAAAATATGGCATTTGCACTTAAACTTAGAAAAATGCCAAAAGATGAGATAGATAAAAAAGTTAAAGAAGCCGCTAAAATATTGGATTTAGTCTCTCTTTTAGATAAAAAACCTAAAACATTATCTGGAGGTCAGAGACAAAGAGTTGCTTTAGGACGTGCAATAGTTAGAAACCCTAAGGTATTCTTAATGGATGAACCTCTATCTAACTTAGATGCAAAACTGAGAACTGCCATGAGAACAGAAATAACTAAGTTACATCAACAACTTGGAACTACATTTATTTATGTAACACATGACCAAGTTGAAGCTATGACTATGGCCGATAGAATAGTGGTAATGAAAGATGGTGTGGTACAACAGATTGCAACTCCACAAGATGTATACAACTATCCAGCTAATGTGTTTGTTGCAGGATTTATTGGAGCTCCACAAATGAACTTTATTAATGTTACATTAATAGAAGAGAATGAAGAAATATATGCTAAAAACGAATACATTAAGATAAAATTAAATAGAGAAAAACACTATGATTTAATAAAAGACAACTATATTGGAAAAGAAGTTATTATGGGTATTAGACCAGAAGATATACATATAGAAGATACTTTTGTTAAAGCTAATCAAGATACTTGCTTTAAATCAACAGTTGAAATAAAAGAACTTATGGGTGCAGAGACTTATGCTCATTTAAAATTAGATGTAAATACAATAACAATTCGATTTGACAGCAAAAATAGAGTTGATGTTGGTGATAGTTTAACTCTTTCAGTTGATAATAATAGAATACACTTATTTGACAAAGAAACTGACTTAGCTATAAGATAATAGTATAATCTTATTTCTAAGGAGACTTTATGGAAGACTTGAAAAGTTTTTTTGAAAAACAACTCAATAAAAAAATAAATATTTACCCTTATAAAAATCAAAGTTTAGATGCCAATAGTCATTTAGTTACTTTTAATGATACTGTTTATGTTATTGATTTTTTAGATGAAAATAACTTAGATAATCTAAATGGTCACTTTTATTTAATTTATCAGCCACATATAGATTTTGAATATCTAAAAGGTATTTTTTATAACTTATATGATGATATAAATATAATGCAACAAAGTAGTTTTTTTGTAGTAAACTCTAAATATAACTTAGATATTAATGTAACTACACAAAATATAATTGAAACTGAAACCTATCAAAGTACTTATATTTTTTATCTTGGTGAGTTGGATAACAAATCTGATTTTAATTTTAGAGTGCAGTTATGCTCTGATTTACTACCTCATATTGTAAAAGATAATGCTAAAGATAAATTTTTAAATTTATTTGACCTCATTAGGTATAAAACTTTAGACCTAATTAACAAAGACGATGTACTTAATAGACTGATAGACTTCAATAAGATAAAATCTATTGATGAAGAGCTTCTATCTACAGGAATAAAATTTATAAATAATGACTTAAACATCTCTAAAACATCTAGTGATATGTTTTTACATAGAAATACACTAGTGTATAGACTGGAAAAAATTAATGAAATACTCAACCTTGATTTAAAAAATTTTGAAAATGCAATGATTTTTTATCTAAGTGTAAAATCTTATTTTCTATATAAAAAAATTTAACTACTAAATTAAGCAGAAATTTTGGATATTAGTTCAAACTTCTGCTTAATTTTAATTCAAAATATTGTATACCTATAAAGTATTCTGTATTTCAGGTTTATGAATATTCAATCAATCATGTTTTACAAATAATATTTTCAAATTTATTAGATACTAAACCTATTAAATCCATAAATTCACTATTTTACTTTTCTTAATTCTTTATTTAAAACGAAATTCAATAAAAAACTTATTGTACCTAAAATCACCATAACATATCCTAATATTTTAAATTGACCTGATGTTATAGTTGATTCAAATACCATTCCAAGCAATACAGTAGCAAAAATAGAACCTAAATAACGACTAGTTTGAAACAGACCAGATGCTGTGCCTATGCTCTCAGGAGGACTTTCTTTAAACATTGAAGATTGTAAGGCTACATTACCAACCCCATAACTAATACCTGCTAATGATAAAATTATTCCCTTACCTATTACTGGTATTTGAATAAAAATTACAGAAAGAAGTATTGCACTAATCAACATAAAAATTGATGACATTATAAGAGGTACTCTAGTTCCAGATTTGTCTATCCATTTTCCAGTCAGTGGAGATATGAAAATTCCTATACCAGACATGAACAACATAAATAGTCCAGTTGACTTAGCACTGTAATGTAATGCATCTTGAAAATAACTTGGAAGACCAAAAAATAAGATATAATTGAAGAAGTTTAATATAATAAACTGTAAATATACTTTTGATAACTTTGGATTACTCAAAAAAAGTTTAATATCTATAAATGGTAATCTAGTTCTCAATTCATGCCAAATAAAAATGCACATCAAAATTAATCCTAGTACAAATTGCTCTAAATTAAAAGACTCCTTAGCTGACAATAAGAATAGTAATATAAAAATCATTGCAATTGAAAATAAAGCTATACCAGCAATATCTAATCTTGATAAAACATTCTTAAAAGTCTCTTTTATACTTTTTTTCTCTTTTACTTCTTTTGGAAATAAAAAATAGCCTAGACAAATGGCAATCATCACAATTGGTATATTTACAAGAAATATAGCACGCCATCCACCTAAATCAAGCAATACTCCACCTAAAGTTGGCCCTAATCCTGCTGTAGTTGAAGCGAAAATAGTTAAAACTGCTAATGCAGAAGATTGTCTTTCCTTTATATTATTTTGTATAAGAGCAACTCCAGATGGATACAATGTACTTGTTCCAATAGCTTGAATTACTCTTATAAAAATCAACACAAAGAATGATTGAGTAAATGGTACCATAAATGCTGACAAACTTACGAGTATTAAACCACTTAAAAATAAAACTTTTCTACCTATTAAATCTCCAATCTTTCCTGAAACTGGCTGTGCAATAGCACTAGCTAAATAAAAAGCTGAAACCATCCAAGACACAGTTGTAAAACTAATATGAAAATCGTTTTGTATGCTATGTAAGGCAAGCGAAATCATAGATGAATTAAGAGGATTCAGCATAGTCCCTGAGCCTATAGCCACTAAAAAAAGAGTTCTTTTAGCATTTATCTTACTCATATATCATGCCCCCAATCTTTTTGATTCATTTATCTTATAAAAAAGCAGCTCCTATAATTCCCGCATCTGAACCTAGAGTTGCACATACAATTTTTGCTATATCTTCTTTTTTGTATAAAACAAACTCTCTTACCAATTCTTCAATCCCATCAAGTATTATATCACTTGCTTTGGAAACGCCTCCTCCAATTGATATAATTTCTGGGTCTAATGTATTTATTGTATTTGCAAATGTTTTTGCTAAATAAGATTTAAATCTAGTTATTACTTCAATTGCAACTGCATCGTTTTCTCTATAAGCATCAAACACCATCTTTGCATTTATGTTTTCTAAGTCTCCTTCTGCTAAATCTAAAATCCTGCTTTTTCTACCTTCTTGTATAAGTTTTTGAGAATATTTTATAATAGCAGTTGCTGAACAAAAAGTTTCCACACAACCATTATTTCCACAGTTGCAATCAAAATAGTTTTCTCCTATTACTTGATGCCCTATTTCTGAGCCTAGTCCATGTGCTCCAGAAAAAACTTTTTGATTAATTACTATTCCTCCACCTACTCCAGTTCCTAAAGTATATAAAACTCCAACATCTGCACCTTTCATACTTCCAAACATTGATTCTCCAAGTGCTGCTACTGTTGCATCATTTTCTCCATGAATTTCAACATTTGGAAACCTTCTTTTTAGTTCATTCTCAAAGCTTTCTCCATCCCATTTTAAGTTTACACAAGTTACTAAACCTTTTTTATTTATAAACCCAGGTACACCAAATCCAATAGACTTTACCTCTCTCATATTTAAATTGTTTTCTTCTAACAGTTTATCAATCATTATTTTTATATCATCTAGTATTCCTTCAAATCCCTTTTCAACCACAGTTTTACATTCTCTTCTAAAAAGTATCTTTCCTTGATTATCAACCACACCTGCTTGTATGCCTGTTCCTCCAATGTCTACACCTATATAATACATCTTTTTCACCTTTCTCATTTAAATTTTATTAATATATATATTTTATCATGTCTATATTATATTAAAATGTAAAACCATGCAAATTTTTAATAATATCTTTAATACAAAACAAAAACACCCTCCCATAGTATATTTTCACTATGAGAAGATGTCTATTTTTATAAATTATTTCAATTTGTTAGACGTTCAAAACAAACTATATTTAAGTCAATTATTTTAAACTTTTATTTGGACTTATTTTCTTCGTACTAAATAACATTTTTGCAACTATATATCAACCAAATCTTAATTATATTTTTTACAAACATAAATTAGCTTTCCATAATAAGTTGCTTTTATTATTTACCAATCTATACTAAAAATCTTATACACATAATATATATATTTCTTTACATATACATACATTTAACTAAATACATATTTCTTTACATACATATCTAGCTTATTCCCTAACCATACATACATATTTCTTTACATATGCACATATTGAAGGCAATTTTTACGTAAATTTTTCTAACTAAATTATAAGCAAATATGCAATTTATAAGAGTTTTAATTCTTACAAATAACTTTAAAACTTAGATTCCTTGGCTATACAATATGACTATTTTACTACCAAAATTTTAAGTCTAGGCAATTCCAATAATTATCCCAGCTTTTGAGTTTTTCCAGTACTTAATATAGCACTAAAAGCATCTAACTTTATTTCATAGATTATAATTGAGTTTTCTTCATCATTTGGCTGTGCCACATCCGTTCCCACTGGAATCACCCCTTTCTCTTATTTGATTATATTATAGCATATTATATATGTAGGGACAAGTATTTTTCAGAAAATTATTTATATTCAGTTTTTATTTTTCAAATAAAAACTATTTTTATATATTTATAAAATTAAAAATAGCCAATATAAAAATCATATTATATTAATTCAAAATCTTATAACTAAATACTTTAGATTCTAAAAAATATGATTACATTATATTGGCTATTTTAACTACTTTTTCTTAAACATATCTTCTATTTTCTGTCCGAATGTTTTTTTCTTTTCGTGGACGTTCGACCCGCACTCCTTCGCAAATTCTCTTAACAGATCTTTTTGCTTATCATTTAATTTTTTAGGAATCTCGACTACAACTTTGACATATTGGTCTCCTCTTGAATTACCTCTAATTCTAGGAATTCCTTTTTCTTTAAGTCTAAATACAGTTCCAGTTTGTGTTCCTTCTGGTACACTATACTTAACTTTTCCATCCAAAGTAGGTACTTCTATTTCATCACCTAAAGTTGCTTGAACAAATGTAATTGGCATTTCAAAGTAAATATCATTTCCATCTCTAGTAAACAATGGATGAGATTTAACATTAACTACAATGTATAAGTCTCCTCTTGGAGCACCTTTTTCTCCCACTTCACCTTGACCAGCAAGTTTTATCATTTGACCATCATCTATACCTGCAGGTATATCTACTTCTATAGTCTTAACTTTTCTTGTATTTCCAGTTCCATGACATTTGCTACAAGGAGATTCAATTACTTCTCCAGTTCCATTACAAGTACTACAAGGTCTTGAGCTTGCTATATTTCCAAATGGAGTTCTTTGAACAGTTCTAACTTGACCAGTTCCATTACAAGTTGAACAAGTTTTCTTTGATGTTCCTGGTTTTGCTCCAGTTCCATCACACTCATCACATTCTTCACTTCTATTTAATTTTATAGACATTTTTTTACCAAATGCAGCTTCTTCAAAAGATATAGTAACATTTTGTCTTATATCTGCACCACGTTGAGGACCTCTTCTTCTTTGTCTTCCACCTCCGAAGCCCCCTCCGAACATGTCGCCAAATATATCTCCAAACATATCTTCAAATCCACCAAAGCCTTGGCCATTAAATCCACCTTGGCCTCCAAAGCCTCCTTGACCATTTAGCCCATCATGTCCAAATTGGTCATAAGTCTTTCTCTTTGTATCATCTGAAAGTACTTCATAAGCTTCATTTATTTCTTTGAACTTTTCCTCAGCTTCTTTATCACCAGGGTTTCTGTCTGGATGGTACTTCATTGCTAACTTTCTGTAAGCTTTTTTTATCTCTTGAGCTTCTGCACCTTTACTGATACCTAAGACTTCATAATAATCCCTTTTTGTACTCAAAAATTGACACCACCTTCATTTTACAAAACGATAGCTTGTAGAATAATAAACTACAAGCTATCATTAATTCTTATATTCTACTTTAAGTTATATAATCTATGATATATTATATTCTTTATGATGTATATTGTCCATATATCTTTAATATCTATATGATTTTCATAAATAATCTATTCTTTATTTATCATTTGATGTTATATTATATAGCTTATTTATCTTCATCTACTTCTTTAAAGTCAGCATCTACTACATTGTCATCTTTAGGTCCATTATCTTGAGCTTGCTCTGCACCTTGAGCTGCTTGTTGTTCTTGTGCTGCATTTTGGTACATTTCTTGAGATACCTTTTGGAACTTAGTCATTACTTCTTCTGTAGCTTTCTTAAGTTCTTCTGCTGTAGCATCTTGGTTGTCTTTTACAACTTTTAAATCTGCTATTGCTTTTTCTATATCTTCTTTATCACTTGCACTTATTTTATCTCCAAGTTCATTTAAAGTTTTTTCAGTTTGATATATAGTAGACTCAGCTTGGTTAAATGCTTCTATTTTCTCTTTCTTTTGCTTGTCAGCTTCTGCATTCATTTCAGCTTCTTTTATTTTTTGTTCTATATCGGCTTCTGATAAATTAGTATTTGATGTTATAGTTATTTTTTGTTCTTTTCCTGTACCTAAATCTTTAGCTGAAACATTAACTATACCATTTGCATCTATATCAAATGTAACTTCTATTTGAGGTATTCCTCTTTGTGCTGGTGGTATATCAGTTAATTGGAATCTTCCTAAAGTTGTATTGTCATAAGCCATACTTCTTTCACCTTGAAGTACATGTATGTCAACAGCTGTTTGGTTATCAGCAGCAGTTGAGAATACTTGAGATTTCTTAGTTGGTATTGTAGTGTTTCTTTCTATTATCTTAGTCATTACATTACCCATAGTTTCTATACCAAGAGATAATGGAGTAACGTCTAGTAATAATAAGTCTTTAACATCTCCTGCTAAAACTCCTGCTTGTATAGAAGCTCCTGCTGCAACACATTCATCTGGGTTTATACCTTTATGAGGATCTTTTCCTATAAATTTCTTAACAGCATCTTGAACTGCTGGTATTCTTGTAGAACCTCCAACTAATAATACATCATCTATTTCACTTGTAGAAAGTCCTGCATCTTGTAAAGCTCTCTTAGTTGGTTCCATAGTTTTTTCAACTAAACCTCTAGTTAATTCTTCAAATTTAGCTCTTGATAAGTCTATATTTAAATGTTTTGGGCCTTCTGCTGTAGCAGTTATGAAAGGTAAGTTTATGTTTGAATTCATTGTTGATGATAATTCTTTCTTAGCCTTCTCTGCTGCTTCTTTTAATCTTTGAAGTGCCATCTTATCATTTCTTAAATCTACACCTTCAGCTTTTTTGAATTCATCTGCTAAATAGTCTATTACTATTTGGTCGAAGTCATCTCCACCTAATCTATTGTTACCAGCTGTAGCTAAAACTTCAAAAGTACCATCACCTATTTCGAGTATAGATACGTCAAAAGTTCCTCCACCTAAGTCAAATACTAATATTTTCTTTTCTTGGTCTAATTTATCCATACCATAAGCAAGAGCAGCTGCTGTTGGTTCATTTATTATTCTCTTAACATCAAGTCCTGCTATTCTACCAGCATCTTTAGTAGCTTGTCTTTGAGCATCTGTAAAGTAAGCTGGAACTGTTATAACTGCTTCTGTTACTGTTTGTCCTAAGTAACTTTCTGCATCTGATTTTAGTTTTTGTAATATTATTGCTGATATTTCTTGTGGAGTATATGATTTTCCATCTATATTTACTTTGTAATCAGTTCCCATATGAGTTTTTATAGAAGTTATTGTTTTATCTGCATTTGTAACTGCTTGTCTTTTTGCAGGTTCTCCAACTATTCTTTCACCATCTTTTGTAAATGCCACTACTGATGGAGTAGTTCTCATACCTTCATTATTTGCTATTATTTGTGCTTCTCCACCTTCTAATACTGCAACACATGAATTTGTTGTTCCTAAATCTATTCCTATTATTTTTCCCATGACTAAAAATCCTCCTTGAGTAATTATATAATTAAATTTTACTTATTTGTATGTTTTATATTAGGCTAAATATTTTAACCTTAATTTATATACTTAGCAAGAAACTTTAACCATTGAAGGTCTTATAACTTTAGTTCCTAGCTTATATCCTTTTTGAAGTACCATCACTATTTGATTTGCTTCTACTCCATCTACACTCTCTTGCATAACTGCTAGATGTAAGTTTGGGTCAAATTCCTTAGATTCTGCTTCTATTTCTTCTACTCCAAATTTTACTAGAGTATCTATTAATTGCTTATGTACAAGGCTTATACCCTTATACATAGTATCTTCCTTATCTTCACATGCATCTAAGGCTCTTTCCATACTATCTATAACTGGTATTAACTCAGTTATTATTTTCTCATTTGCAAACACACCGATTGTCTCTTTTTCTTGTTGAGTTCTTCTTCTATAGTTTGCATATTCGGCTTGAAGTCTTTGATATTTGTCATTTAATTCATCTACTTCATCTTTTAATTTTTTTTCTGCTAATTTAGAATTTATATCTGTTACATTTTCATCATCAGCTTTTTCTTCATCAGTTTTTTCGCTTGACTCTTCACATTCTTCATTAACAACTTCATCTTCTAACTCTACTTGAGTTTCAGATTCTTGGTTAATAGAAGTATCATTTTCTTCTTTTACTTCTTGTTGCTCATTTTTTTTATCCAAGACTTTACACCCCTCAATTTAAAATTTCTTTACTTTCTATTAATTAATAAACTCATATAATTTATTATAGAGTAAATTCTAGCGTAATCCATCCTTGTAGGTCCTATGAAGCTTATTCGCCCAACTAAGTCTCTATCTACATTATAAGTTGCTGTAACTATACTACAATCCTGTGCCAGTTTACAATCATTATCACTGCCAATTATTATATTTAGATTTTCTTTTTGTATTCCCTTTGATTTAATTATGTCAGCTATTGTTTCCTTTCTTTCTAACATATTTAAAAATGACTTTGCTTTTAACACATCATTGAATTCTGGATAACTAAATATATTCGTGGCTCCATTTAATGATAGAGAAAAATCTTCTTCTTCCATATTTGAGTTTAGGGCATTTAAGAGTTCATCTATAAACCCTGAATACTCACTTATTTCATATTTAATAAAAGCAATCAGATTATCATCTAAATCTGTTATACTTTTTCCTGAGAGCTTCTTTGTAAGATTATCAGAAATCAAATTTAACTTAGATTGATCTAAATATACATTAGTTGTAAGGTTAGCTTTTTTTAAGTCCCCTTTATCTGTTACAACTATAAGTAAAATATTATTGTCATTCATAGCAACCAACTGTATATGCTTTATGACGCTTTGATTTATTAAACTCTTAGTAACTGCTACAGTTGTGTAGTTAGTTAATTGAGATAGTAGTTTAGACGTCTCATGAATTAATTCTTTTATATGATTTATGTTATGGTTCATACATTGTTCAATAAGAATCTTATCAGTATCATCCAATTCACTTTTACTCATAAGAGAGTTTACATATAACTTATAGCCTTTTTCAGATGGAACTCTGCCCGCAGAAGTATGTGGCTGAATTAAATATCCTAATTCTTCAAGGTCAGCCATTTCATTTCTTATGGTAGCAGCACTAACACCTAAATCATGCCTTTTAGATATTGTTCTAGAACCTATAGCTTCAGCTGTTTCTATATAATCTTTAACTATAGCTTTGAGGATATTTAATTTTCTTTCATTTAATTCCATATTATTATACCTCCTAGCTGTTAGCACTCACTAAGTTCGAGTGCTAAAAAGATTATATATATTATATACCATTATAAATTTATTTTGTCAACACCTTAAAAATTATTCCATAAATTCTATAAATATACTATTAGATATTTCTCTTCCTTTTTGAGTTAATTGTATACCCTCAAAGTTTTGATTTATGAGCCTTCTAGCTAATAGCATTTCTATCTGCTTACTGTATTTTTCTCTAAAATCTATTCCAAATTTTTTTTCAAAATCTTTAAACTTTATCCCCCTATTCATTCTAAGACCCATAAATATCTTTTCTTCTATCATATCTTTTATAGAAAGATTTTCACTATCTCGTATTGGCTTCTCTCTTTTAATCAGACTTAAATGATAATCCTCTAAAGATTCTAAATTATTATATCTATTGTTATCGATATAACCAGAAGCTCCGGCTCCAAGACCTATATAATGTTCACATTCCCAATATAAAATATTATGTTTACAGTTATAACCTTCTTGTGAGTAATTTGATATTTCATATTGATTGTATCCTTTTGATTTTAAATAGTTTATTGTATACTCATACATTTCTATATCTATATTTTCATCTATAAGGTCAAATTGATTATTTTCATACATATTATACAGTTCAGTACCTTCTTCTAATATAAGAGAATATGCTGATATATGTGTTGGATTTAAATCTGTAATTCTTTCAAGAGTTTCCTTCCAATCACATAGTGTCTGATTAGGAAGGCTATACATTAAGTCTATATTAATATTTTTAAATCCTACACTCAGTGCATCCATATAGTTTTTCTCAAATTCTTTATAACTATGTATTCTTCCTATAAAGTTCAAATGCTTTTCTTGGACAGCTTGTAACCCTATACTAAGTCTATTAATACCAACTTCTTTCATAGTTTCTAATTTCTCTAGTGTCAGTGTGCCAGGATTGCACTCTATAGTTATTTCTGCATTTTTGTATATGTTGAATTTTTCTTTTATACTTACAAATACTTCTCTTATTTCTTCAGATGTCAAAATGCTAGGTGTTCCTCCACCTATAAATATACTTGTTATTATATCGTTTTTGTCTAAATTGAAATCTTCTTTATTTTTGTATTTATCATCTCTATTTAATTTATTACTGTATAACTCCATTTCTATTTTCAAATCTTCTATATATCTTTTTTTTGAATCTAGGTCCATTTTATAAGAATTAAAGTCACAATACTTACATTTTTTCACACAAAATGGGATATGTATATAAAGTCCTAACATTTTATATTCCTCATTTCTTAAAATTATCTTAAAGCATCAGTTATTAAATTATAAATCAAACAAAATAACTCATCAAGTCACATATAAAACATCTTTACTATGTAATATCATAAAAAATTTGGATAAAAGTAGATTTTTACTTTTATCCAAATTTTTCAACTTAAATTAAATAACTATCTCTTCTTCATATAATAATAAACGGGTAATCCAAGTAGGGTTATAAATATACCTCCTAAGGATATTGCTGTTGAAGTCAATATTTGATTTATTATTACAAATAACCCACCTAATATAGCTATAATTGGTATTATTGGATATAAAGGAACTTTATATGGTCTGTGTAAATCTGGTTGCTCTCTTCTAAGCCTTATAACCCCAACAAAAGTCAATACGTAAAATACCCATATTGAAAATATAGTTAAGTCTGTCAAAAGATTAAATTGGCCAGATAGGGCATATATACATGCTAATACAGTTATAAGCAGTATTGAATTTACAGGAGACCCACCAGAATTTACTTTTAATAAAACTTTAGAAGCTGGCAAAGTTCCTCTTTCAGCTAATGTATATGGTATTCTTGACCCTGTTAATAAATATCCATTTAATGTACCAAACACTGATATTAATATACCCACAGTTATTACTTTTCCACCTAAATTTCCAAATAATTTTGTTGCAACTAATGTTGCTGGTGAAGTAACAGTTGCTAATTCACTTGCTGGCACAACCCAAAGATATGCTACATTTATTATAATATAGACTGCCATAACTAATGATAATCCACCAACTATTGCTCTTGGTAAATCTTTTTCTGGAGATTTCATCTCGCCTGAGATAGCTCCAACATTTATCCATCCATCATATGCAAACAATGTTGCTATTAATACTTGTCCAAGTGCGCTTGATACACTAACCCCATCACCTACAAATGGATTTAATATTTCACTACTTTGACCTTTAATGAATCCAAAGATTATTATTAGAGCTAATGGTATCATTTTTCCAATAGTAGCTACTGTCTGAACTTTTCCTCCCAATGATGAACCTATTATGTTAAGTAATGATAAAAACAATATTACTCCAATTGCTATTGGAAGCACAACTGACATATTATTTGGACTCATATTTAAAAGTTCAGACGCTTGTTGAGCAAATATTACCCCTAGTGCTGCTGATGTTCCTGGAAAAAATAATACAGTTTGCATCCATCCAGTTAAAAATCCTAGTTTTTCTCCATATATCTCTTCAATATAAATCATCATACCGCCAGTTTTTGGGATAGCAGCTGATATTTCTGTAGCTGTAAGTCCAGCAGTTATTGTTATAAATCCACCTAAAAGCCATGCTATAATACCTAGCCCTGGAGCTCCATTAGTTGTAGCGTATATTGCCTGTGGCTTAAAAAAAACTCCCGAACCTATAACCATACCTACAACAGTAGAAAGAGCTGCAGAAAGACCAATAGTCTTTTGTAGTTGAGTACGCATGATGTCCCTCCTCACTGTTTTATAAGTGCATAAAATATTAATTTTATAAATTTATGGTTTTAGTATTCCCAAAGTTTTTTTTTATATTAATTTACTAATTTTATATTAACTTACTAACTTTTTTTATATTAACTTACTAACTTTATATTAATTTGCTATACATTTAAAATTCTAGAGTATTAGCCTTTATAATTTCAATCTTTAAATATTGCCTATTTTTTAAATGTGAATTATATTTTCTATCTTAAATTAATTAAATTAAAGTTTAGTCTTTCAACTTAAAATGTGTATATATCTAATACTCTTTCTTTTAAAATTTCTTTTTCATTTAATTCTGGATTATTGATAACAATTTCAAGCATCTTATTTAATAAATACCCTATATCTTTACCTGGTTTAACACCTATAGACATTAAATCATTTCCATTAATAGCTAAGTCTTTAATATGAAAGCATTCATTTTGACTTATTATATGTTTAAATTCCTTTTCACTCTCAATAAGGTTCAATATTTTCTGTTTTGCATATTTTGGGTTTTTAGCAAGTGTGTCAGCCCAATTAACTTTTATTAAATCTTCAAATAGTTTAATGTCTCCCAGTTTATTTAATAACTTTTTAATAATTTTTCTTTTTGGTTCTATTCTATAATCATGATATTGTATTAATGTTAAAACTTTATTAATAGTATAATTATCATACTTAAGTCTCTTCAAAATTTGCTTTGCTATTTTAACAGACTCCCTGCTGTGATTATAAAAATGGTCAATTCCATTTTTATCTGTCGTTTTAGTAATTTTTTTACCCAAATCATGAAATAACATTGTAAGCTTTAGATATAACTCATCTTCAATTACTTCAGTAGCTATCAAAGTATGTTTCCCAACATTATAAATATGATATGGATTGTGTTGAATAACATCTTCTAAATCACATATTTCAGGAATTATAAATTTCAATAATTCTGTTGAAATTAATAAATTTAACTTAGATGAATCAGATACTAGTATTTTATTGAATTCTACTTGAATTCTTTCCATAGACACACATTTTATTAAATCTGCTTTTTTGCATATGCTTTGTTTAGTACCTTCAGCTATTTTAAAATTAAGCTGTGCAGAAAACCTAATCGCTCTAAGCATTCTAAGTGCATCTTCTTCAAATCTGTCTATTGGATTTCCAACGCAACGAATACACTTATTTTGTATATCCTCACAGCCATTGAATGGGTCAACTAATCCAGTCTTTGAATTGTATGCAATTGCATTAACAGTAAAATCTCTTCTTGATAAATCCTTAACTATATCATTTGTAAATTCTATTGAATCTGGATGTCTACCATCACTATAGCTTCCATCTATTCTATATGTTGTCACTTCAAATGGCTCATGTTCAATCATGACTGTTACAGTACCATGTTGTATACCAGTTGGAATAGTTCTTTCAAATATCTCTACTACTTTTTCAGGTCTTGCACTAGTTGTTATATCCCAGTCATTTGGAATTCTTTCTAATAAACAATCCCTCACACAGCCTCCAACTACATATGCCTCATAACCATTTTTTTCTAATTCTTTAATTATATAATCCACTTTTTTAGGAATTTCTATATTAGTCATAAATATCACCTTTTTATTTTTCTTTAATATACTCTTACTTATATTCTCTATAGTGTTTAATTAAAATATACCACAAAAAAACTAGATTAATTTAGAAATAATTCTAAAATCACTCTAGCTTTTAAGTATATTTATCTAAATTTATAAAAATTCAATAAATTATTCGTCCAGTTTAAGTACAGACATAAATGCTTTTTGAGGAACTTCAACAGAACCAATTTGTCTCATACGCTTCTTACCTTCTTTTTGTTTTTCAAGAAGTTTCTTCTTACGAGATATATCTCCACCATAACATTTCGCAAGTACATCTTTTCTTAAAGCACTTATTGTCTCTCTTGCAATAACCTTATTACCAACAGCAGCTTGTATAGGTATAGCAAATTGATGTCTTGGAATTTCTCCTTTTAATTTCTCACACATTGCCTTTCCTCTAGGGAAAGCACGAGTTTCATGTACAATAAAACTAAGTGCATCAACTTGCTCTTTATTAATTAAAACATCAAGTTTTACAAGAGTAGATGCAACATATCCCTTAATCTCATAATCAAGAGAACCATATCCTCTAGTTCTTGATTTTAAGGCATCAAAGAAGTCATAAACAACTTCATTAAGAGGAAGGTCGTAATGGAGCATTACTCTTCTCTCATCTATATATTCCATGTTTAACATATTTCCACGTCTCTCCTGACAAAGTTCCATAACAACACCTACATAATCTTTAGGAACTATTATATCTCCTTTTACTATAGGTTCTTCTATCATTCTTATCTCAGCTACTTCTGGTAAATTTGCAGGATTTTGTATCATTACAACTTCTCCATCAGTTTTTGTAACTCTATATATAACAGATGGTGCTGTAGTTATTATATCAAGATTAAATTCTCTCTCAAGTCTTTCTTGCATTATTTCCATATGTAAAAGACCTAAAAATCCACATCTAAACCCAAACCCTAATGCTGCTGAAGTTTCAGCCTCATATTCAAGAGCGGCATCATTTACTTGTAATTTTTCAAGAGCATCTCTTACATTTTCATACTTTTCACCTTCTCCTGGATAGATACCACAATATACCATTGGAGTAGCTTTTTTATATCCTGGTAAAGGTTCTTCTGTAGGATTATTTGAATCTGTTATTGTATCCCCTACACGACAACTTCTTATGTCTTTTATACTAGCAGCAATATAACCAACATCACCTGCTGATAATTCACTAAGTTCAGTTTGACCTGGAGCCATAACACCAACTTCAGTTACTTCAAATGCCTTCTTAGTATTCATCATTTTTATTGTCATACCTTTTTTAACAGTTCCTTCAAACACTCTAACATAGGCTACAACACCTTTATAAGCATCGTAATAAGAGTCAAATATTAACGCCTTTAATGGTGCTTCCTTATCTCCTTTAGGTGCAGGAACATTTTTTACAATATCTTCTAAAACATCTTCTATATTTAAACCTGTTTTAGCTGAAATAAGAGGTGCTTCACTTGCATCAAGCCCTATTATATCTTCAATTTCATGTTTTACTTCATCTGGTCTTGCACTTGGTAAATCTATTTTATTTATTATTGGTAATATTTCTAAATCTTGGTCTATTGCAAGATACACATTAGCTAAAGTCTGTGCCTCAACACCCTGTGCTGCATCAACTACCAATAATGCTCCCTCACATGCAACTAAACTTCTTGATACCTCGTAGTTAAAGTCTACATGTCCTGGTGTATCTATAAGATTTAAATAATATTCATTTCCATCCTTCGCCTTATACATTAATCTTATATTTTGAAGCTTTATAGTGATTCCTCTTTCTCTTTCAAGATCCATGTTATCAAGTAATTGACTCTTCATGTCTCTTTCACTGACAAGCCCCGTCTGTTGTATTAATCTATCAGCTAAGGTAGACTTTCCATGGTCTATATGTGCAATTATACTAAAATTTCTTGTTCTACTTTGTTTATTGTCCACCTTAAATTCCCTCCTCTTGATTATTCTTATAGTTATCATTTTATATTATATAAAAACTTTTTATATATCAAATTTTAAATTTTTGAATATAAACTAATTGGCATTAAACAAAATTATCCACATTATATGTGGATTATCAAGTCTAACACTAAATATTATATAATATCACAAACTTAAAGTAAATCCTATAAAATATAGTTAATGTATTTTTATTTTATACAATTAAGGATACATAACTAAAATAAGGCTTATTTTAATCAATAAACCTTATTCACTTATTTACTACTTATTAAATTTTTCAACGATTTTGTGTATATCAAAATTTGGTATATCAAACTTTGTAATATCAAATTTAATACTTGAGAAATAATTATGTTGTTTTATTCCCAACATACTTTTAGCATTACTATCAACTATAAATACACAAACTGATGTACCTATAATCATAATAACTAAAAATATAATTCTCATAATATACTTATATTTTCTTTGTTTACTTTTACCTTCTATATTTCTTTCTAATCGGCTCATTCAACATGCTCCTAATTACACTAAACAATCTAATTTTTTTGTTTAAAATATTCATCTAAAATTTCAGCAAGATACTTTGTAGTAGCCTTAGATTCTTCTATACTTGTTGCATTATTTCCAATTTCTATTAACATGTGATTTTTAACTGCAAATTGATTAAATCTAGCATAATCTTTTTCTACTATTGGAGACACCAAGCCTGGATATTTCTTTTCAGCAAAAGCAGTTATGTCATCTGCTAAAGCTCTAAGTTGTGCTTTATTTTCATTTTTTCCTCCTACAACAAAGAAGAATTTAGATACTCTCTCTCCATTTATCATAGTTGTATATTTCAAATGGTCTTTTTCTTTAGTGGCTGGATTAGTTAAATCCCTAGCATCCCTATGTAAATCGATTGCTATGTCCACTGTATTATATTTAGGGAGTATACTTTTTATTGTTTTTAAACTACTTGCATAAGAGTTATTATAAGATGGATAGTCATGGTATTTAGTAGTATGAACTACACCCCACCCTTTACTATCTAAAGCACTAGTTAATGCATTTCCTACTTCCATTACTGAATTTTTCTTATCTCTTGAATGATAATTTCCATCAGGTGAATTTGAATAAGTTTCACATCCATGAGTATGATATATCAAAATTCTTGGATTTTCTTTAGTCACTCTTAAGTCATCTTTATAATCTTCACTAGGTGCAGTACTAGTTTCAGTTGTAGCTGAGTTTTTTGACTCAATATCTGGAACATTTTCTTTACCAACATAAAGTTTTATATATTCTTTTTCGCTTTCTTTCTTATTGTCAGCTTTACTTACATCCTCAGATTTTTTATTGTCAGCTTTACTTTCTTTAGTATCTTTATTTACTTCTTTATTTTTATCACTCTTTTTATTTTCTGTATTATTTCCTTCGACTTTGGCTTCTGGATAAGATGAATTTACTAGAAACTTCAAAAAGTCATCTTGATTTAAAGCCAATGATTTTCCTGGTAAAATGCATGCTAATATAAAAGTCAAGGTTACTACTTTAATGCATTTTTTAAACATATTTGCTCCTCCTTATTTTACAATCTACCTGGATGTAAAGACCTATTTAGACCTTCACTTATTATTATAGATAGATTTTCAATTGTATCATCTATATCTTTTGGTGTTACGATTAAATTCTTATCATATGGGTCTAATGAATCTTTTATTAGATGATATTTTTCTTCCTCTTTAAGTTTTTTTAACATTTCATAAAAACTTTCTGTTTCTTCTGACTGAGATATTAAATTATCTATTGCCATATCCAAAACATCTATTGTAAGAGTTGCTGCGTCAACCACAGTTGGAACTCCTATTGCAATTACATCTACTCCTAAAGTTTCTTTCGTGAGAGATTTTCTTGTATTACCAACACCTCCACCAGGTGATATTCCTGCTGTTGATATTTGTATAGTAGAGTTTACTCTTTCCATCTTTCTTGATGCTAGTGCGTCTATTGCTACTACTCTATCCGGCTTCACTTTTTCAACTAATGACTTTACTACTTCACTAGTTTCTATCCCAGTAACTCCCATAACCCCTGGACTTAAAGCTGATACCTCAGTAAAATCATCATCATAATCCTTATTGTAATTTTTAAATAGATGTCTAGTTACCAGTGTTTTAGATACACTCTTTGGCCCTAATGCATCAGAAGTAATATTTCTGTTTCCAAGACCAATTACTAATGTCTTTTTATTTTTGTCTGGTCCAAATACATCTACCAATTCATCTTTTAAATAACTTATCATTTCTTCTCTTGATTCATCATCATCAAATTTCATAAGATTACTTTCTAGGGTTATATATTTTCCTATATCTTTGTTCATTATCTCTGAACCTTGTTCATCTATTACTTCAACTTTTGTTACAATACAATTTTCTAATTCTTTAGTTTCTATTTCTACCCCAGGAATACTACTTCCTTCTTGAGACTTTTCACACATTTCACTAGCTTCTAAAGCTAAATCTGTTCTTACATTAATCATATAAACCTCCAGTATAAATTAAATGCTAATTATAATTGTTAACAAAATTTAGTATTTTATAACAAGAAATTGTAAATTTATTTAAAACAAGTAAAATTAAGGCTTTCAATGTAGGAAAATTGAGTTTGGTAAGTAATTTGTCAGTAAACTTCCTTATCTATCATATATTTACAAATATAAAAAGGTAGCAACTATTTATATAGGCGCTACCTTTTAATCTATTTACCAATTTCATGTTATCAAATTCCTGACAAGTTTTCATTCATTATATATTTCTTTTTTTATCAAAATAACTTTATAATTTCTACACTATCTCATTCTGTTAAAAAAAAGGGTTCAGCAATCTCCAACCACTCATTTGGCAAATAAATAGCTAGATATCCATGATTATATCCCTTAGCTTCATAAATTTTGCAAGAAGCTACATAAGACTGAAACATTTTTGCAGAGTTTTTTACACATTTCATTTCCTTTTCTCCATACCAATACATCACTTGTGCTTTAGTTTCTCTTAAACTCTCCTTAAGTGTGTACTTCATCATATAAGTACGATACATAGCATAGAGTGTTTCTTTTCTGACATGTGGCATATCTTTCAGATAATAGTCCTTTATTTCATCTGGATATTGCATGTTTTTGGGAAATAGTTTTGGCATCATAGCTATTTGCAGTCTACAAGCTTTTTCACTAAATAAAAGCCCTCTAAAAAATCGAATAACCATCATACAAGCTCGTGCCATATTGGGTCTAGGATAGCAAATACTACCATCAATAATTGCCTTTTCAGTAATATCAGGTTTTCGAGATAAAAGCTCTATAACAATCTGTCCACCAAGTGATACTCCACACAGAGAAAAAAGATGACCACCACATTCTTCATCTATATATTTCATCAATTTATCTGCTGTATCCTCTGTAGAAATATATGTAGTTTTGTATTCTTCTCCATGTCCATCCAATGTAGGAAGTATTACATGATAACGTTCAGACAATACTCGTGCCTGTCGTAAATAGTTCCACCATGCATTCCCACCTCCATGAATAAGCATGATATGTGGGTTATTTTTATTACCAAATTCATGAAAGTTCATTATAATGCCTCCTTATAAAAACAAATTACTTTTTATTTTTTATTTTCATTACTCTTTACAGGTGGAGAAGATATAATTGAGAGTTTTCGGAGTTTTAAATCCGATTTAGGTTCTTGATCTATGTATGGCTTCAATAAGTCAGCTATACTTTGAAGAAGATTTTCATATTCTCTATCAGTAATATATAGCAATGCTGAATTGAAAAGCACATTATCTTTCTTATGGTCTTGACTTTTCCTACTAAAATATTCATTCATTTCCTGCATCAATCCTACATGAAATGCTGTAGAAAGTGCAACAAATGCATCACCTTCCATATCTAAAGCATAGTCCTTTAGTGCATAAACCTTTTCAATAGTACCACGTACACGATTTTCTTTGACTACTTCAATCATATTGTTGTCTTCCAAAATTTTAACATGGTGATAAACTGTTGCACGAGGAATATCACTTATATACTTCACAATATCAGATGTACGAACACTACCATGAATTCGAATATACTGTAAGATTCGAAGTCTAGCTGGATTTAGAATTAGTTTTGTTTTATCCACTTTATCATTCCTTTCTTTAGTCTATAAAATTATTATAGTCTAATTTTTTAGACTAAACAAGCCTATGATATAAAACTATCAAACAATCAACAGTAATTATTCAACTTAAATAATCGTCTACAAAATAAAAAAATTTACCTTAATTAATAGACAAAGTTTCATATTAACCATATAATTTTATATTTTTATAAAATTTATTACTAAATCCATAAAAATGAGTAATTTCTTGTATTATCTTATAATTATTGGAAATACTATCAAAATGTACGTTAATAATTTGTATTATTTCAAGATATATGTTACAAAAATAAAATATTAAATTGTATCTATTAAAATATTTAAAGAACAAAATATATCAACATAAAAACAAAATATTTCAAATTATTTATGCATAATTTATAGTCTAAAAAATCAAGACAAAAAACATTATTAAAATATATAAATAATAATCCTTGATTTTTAGATTTATTTCTGTTAAAATCTAATATGTTGACGATGAATATGAGAAAAAAATACAGGGAGGTGAACACGGTGGCAAATATAAAATCAGCTAAGAAAAGAATAAGTGTTATCGAAAAGAAAACTGCTTTAAATAGAGTTAGAAAATCTCAAATAAAAACTGCAATAAGAAGATTCGAAGATGCTGTTGCAGCTGGAAACAGAGAGGATGCTGTTGTTAAGTTCCAATACGCTCAAAAAAGAATATACCAAGTAGCTTCTAAAGGAACTATACATAAGAATGCTGCAGCTAGAAAAGTAGCTAAATTAGCTCAAAAGTTAAACGGTATGAACGCTTAATTACCAGTTTATATTTCTTATATATAATAACCCCTATGTAGGGGTTTTTTATTTTGGAAATTTATACAATAAAAAATAAATAGTCAGACATATTATAGTGGATTATATACTCTTAGACTTAATTTAGCCTACTTATACTTTGAACTATAACATATCTTGCTATTTATTTTTTACTAATATATAAATTTTTTATATTGCTTGTCTTTTACAGTATCTACTAACCAACATTTCTACTGCTAAAGTATCCCTTATAAGACCTGTTTTTATTTTATAATCACTTTCCAATATATAGTTTAAAATTTCTACGATTATATCATCCGAGAAGTTTTTAGTCTGCTTCAATGCTTTTCCTATTACAAATTGATGAATTTTTAATTTATCCGCTATAAGTTTTGCTGAATATCCCTCTACTTGTAATTGTCTTACTTGCATAACTATTTTAAATTGTCTAGCTATCATAGAAAATATACCTAAAACAGATTCACCTTCCTGTATCATATCGTTTAATATTTTCATTGCATTAGAAGCATTTTGCTCTCCAATATAATCAATTAACTTAAATATATCATTTTCAACCTTTTTGGGAGATAATTTATCAATTACATCATTAGTTACACTACTTCCCTTTCCAACAAATGAACTAATTTTATTTATCTCGTTTTCTAAATCTGATAAAGTCTTTTCACTACTTTTATCTCTGTATCCTTCTTGTTCAATAAAATACATTATTTGAGAGTTTTCTATTATAACTTCATTTAAAGCAAAAGATTTTTTTATCCACTTAAATAAGTCCATATCAGAAAGCTTGTCACAATTAAAAACAATCCCATTATTACTTATCTTTTTAACTAAAGATTTTCTTTTGTCAATATCTCCGTATACAACAAAAACTATAGTGGTAGTGTCTGGAGTATTATCTAAATGCTCTATCAAATATTTTTCATCACTGTCTGTAAAATTCTTTTTCTTTCCTTTTAGTAGTTCAAAATCTTTTACTATTACTATTTTTCTATCATCCATAAAAGGAAGTGTCTCTATAGAGCTTATAAGCTGATTTAAGACTATTTCCTTTCCATCTATTATATCTAAGTTAAAATCGAGCATTCCTTCGTTTAAATTCTCTTTAAAGACTTTTATTGCATTTTCTATTAAATAATACTCTCTGCCATAAAAAAGATACATTTTCTCAAGTTTTTTATCTTTTATATTCCTTATAATATCCTTGTAATCCATTTTCTTGCTCCTTTATCTCTTTTCCTTCTATGTAAAATATGTAAAAAAATACTCCTATGTAATAAATCACTACAATATAAAGTTTCGGATTATCTATATCTATATATGTAAAATTTAAGTTACTGAGTTTCTCTAGTAAAAAAAATATTATTTCTATTAATGTACTATTAAATAAAGCTATTATTTTAGCTATTACTATACTCACTCTAAATATTATTAAACTTGCAATACTCAAATACATTATCATACCTATAAATGGTACTATGATTAAATTTCCTAT